>JANOLY010000468.1:0-34530 GCA_031420055.1 Burkholderiales bacterium
GGCCAGATGCGCCAGCTCTGCGCCGCGGCTGATGCTGCCGGTGCGCACGACGAGGCTGAACAGGGACAGCGAGACAAGGTCGAGGCGGTGCAGGTTCATGGCAGCGCGATGATGCCGCCTCGGCGCCACGACCGCAGCATCTGCCGCCCCGCCAGTTGCAGAGCTGTGGCGCCAGTCGCAGCTGCTCTGGGGCCCTGCGCGCCAACGGCGGGCCAGCGGGATGAGTTGCTTTGATAGCTGTATGAACGTACAGTATCTGGGTGGCGCTGTCTCCTCCCCCCGGCTCTGGCGTCGCAGCTGCGACGCTGCCGCTGTTCCCCCCCGCCCGGCGGCCCGAAGAACTGCACCCCGCGCTGTGGCGCGCCCACCAGCTGGGTCGTGTGCAAGCGGTGGTGCTGGCCAGCGGTTTTGCCGAACTCGACGCCCAACTGCCCGGTGGCGGCTGGCCGGCCGGGGTGCTGACCGAGCTGCTGCTGCCGCACGCCGGGGTCGGCGAGTTGCGCCTGCTGGCGCCCGTGCTGGCGCGGCAACAGGGCGCGCAGCACAGCCTGATGTGGTTCGACCCGCCGGCGGCACCCTGCGCCTGGGCGCTGGCGGCGCTGGGCATCGCCGTGCGCCAGCTGGTGGTGGTGCATTCGCGGCAGATGCTGAAGAGCCGGGGTCCACAGCGCCCCCAGGCGGCGCCGCCGCCGCTGCCCGAGTGGGATGTGCAAGCCCCGGGCGGGCGGGCGCGGGCACGAGAACAGCTCCCGGCCGCCGACATCCTGTGGGCCCTGGAACATGCGCTGAAGAGCGGCCACCTGGGCGCCGTGCTGGCCTGGCTGCCGGCGCGGCTGCCTGCCGACGCGCTGCGCCGCTTGCAGCTGGCGGCGCAGGCGCACGCCGGCCCGGCCTTCTTGCTGCGGGGCGTGCAGGCGCGCAGCCAGCCCAGTGCTGCGCCGCTGCGCCTGCTGCTGGCCAGCGCCGGCCCCGACGCGCTGCAGGTGACCCTGCTCAAGCGCCGCGGGCCGCCGCTGGCGCAGCCCATCACGCTGGCGCTGCCGCCGGTGTTGTCGGCGCCGGCACGGGCCCGCGCCCTGGCCGGGCGGGTGGCACCGGTGGCGGCGTTGCCGGCGCCGCGCACGGCCACGGCGGCTTGAACTTTCGACGCTGCCTGCGCCGCGAGGGACGCCCATGCTGTGGCTGGCGCTGCATCTGCCGCTGTTGTCGCTGGAGGCCTTGTGCGCCACGCTGGCCGAGGCCGACCGCCAGCGCCCGGTGGTGCTGCTCGACGGTCACCGTGTCAGCGCCGTCAATGCCGCCGCCGCGCAGTGCGGCATCCGCCCTGGGCTGAAGCGCGCCACGGCACTGGCGCTGGCGGCCGACTTGCTGCCCGGCCAGGTCGATGCCGCCCGTGACGCCGCCGCGCTGCAAGCGGTTGCCCACGTGGCGCTGGCCTTCACGCCCGCGGTGACGCTGCACGACACGCAGACCGTGCTGCTGGAAGTGCAGGCCAGCCTGCGTTATTTCGGCGGCCTGGCGGCCCTGCACCAGCGCTTGCAGGACGCCCTGGCGCCGCTGGGCCACCCGGTGCCTCACAAGATTCAGCAGGCTGCCGCGCCCACGGCCTTGGGCGCGGCCTGGCTGGCGCGCTGGCACCCGCGCGGACGCGGCGACCTGGTGCACGGCGCGCACGCCACGCAACCCGCGGCGCTGCAGCGCTTGCTGGGCGGGCTGCCGGTGGACCTGCTGGGTGCCGCCACGGCCCCGGCCCTCGGCCAAGCCCAAGCCCAGGCGCTGCAGGCCATGGGCCTGCACACGCTGTCCGACCTGCGCCAGTTGCCGCGCGCGGGCCTGGCGCGGCGCTTCGGCCAGGCCCTGCTGGACGACGTCGACCGCGCCTCGGGCTTGCTGGCCGACCCGCGCGAATGGCTGGCGCTGCCGGCCGCCTTCGAGAGCCGGTTGGAGCTGTATGCCCGCGCCGACAGCACCGATCAAGTGCTGCTGGGCGCTGCCGTGCTGCTGGTGCGGCTGGTGGCCTGGGCGCAGGCCCGGCAGTCGCGCGTGGCGGCCTTCACGCTGGCCATGCACCACGAGCCGCGCCACCGGCGGGGCGACGAAGCCGTTGAGTCGGCCACCCCGTCGGCCACCAACGCGGCCACCCCGTCGACTACCGCGTCTGCCACCGAGTTGCGCATCGAACTGGCCGAACCCACGCTGGACCCTGCCCACTTGCAGCTGTTGCTGCGCGAGCGGCTGGCGCATTGCGCGCTGGCCGCGCCCACGCTGGAGCTGCGCCTGCACTGCCACCACCTGGTGCAGGCCAGCGCGCCCAATGGCGAACTCTTTCCCACCCGGGCCAGCGAATCGGCCGGCCTGGCGCGGCTGCTGGAACGCTTGCGCGCCCGCCTGGGCGACGCCCAGGTGCAGCGCCTGGTGGCAGTGGCCGACCACCGCCCCGAGCACGCCAGCCGGGCCGTGCCGGCGCAGGGCGCGCAGGCGCCGGGCAAGTCCGCGGGCGATGCCTTTTCCCCGGCCTCGGCCGCCTTGCCGCTGCACCGCCCGGCCTGGCTGCTGCCCGAACCGCTGCCCCTGGCCGAACGCGATGAGCAGCCCTGGCTGCAAGGCCGGCCGCTGCAACTGGTGAGCGGCCCCGAACGCATCGAGGCTGGCTGGTGGGACGGCGCGCCCACCGCGCGCGACTACTTCATCGCCCAGGCCGAAGACGGCTCTTTGGTGTGGCTGTGGCGGGGCCGCCTGCCGACCGTGCCGGGTGCGGTGCAGTGGTTTTTGCAGGGTCGTTTTGCTTGAACCCCGGGGCGGCGCTCGGCACCAGAGCGTCCTTCAGGCCCGCCCGAACAGCGCCCTCAGCCTCTCAAGCCCGGTGCACGCAATTGCGCCCGGCGGCCTTGGCCGCGTACAGCAACTCGTCGGCACGCGCCACCAGGCTGCACGCATCGTCGCCGGGCGCCATCGCGGCCACACCGCCCGAGATGGTGACGGTGAGCACCACGTGCTGGGTGCGCCGGTCGCGCACCTTCATGTCGCCCACGCGCTGGCGGACCGACTCGGCCAGTGCCGCCGCCGCGTCCAGCGTGCACTGCGGCATGAGGATGGCGAATTCCTCGCCGCCGTAGCGCGCCACGCTGTGGGTGGCGTCGCTGACGCTGCTGCGCAGCACCTCGGCCACGGCTTGCAGGATGCGGTCGCCCATGACATGGCCGTGGGTGTCGTTGACCAGCTTGAAGCGGTCGATGTCCATCATCACCAGGCAATGCGCCTGGCCAGGTGTGACGGGTGTCTCCAGCAGCGCCTGCACCCGTTGGTCGAAGCCCTTGCGGTTGAGCACGCGGCTCAGCGGGTCGGTCAGCGCCTCGTCGCGCGCGCGGTTGAGGTCATCGCGCAGGCGGTCGATCTCGCGCCGGCTGGTCTCGACCTGTTGCTGCAGCGCCGCGGCCGAAGCACGCATCTCGGCCGTGCCGGCCATCGCCTGGTTGAGCAGCGGCGCCAGCACGTCGGGCTTGTTCTCGTGCAAGGCCTCGGTCAGGCCGCTGAGCTGGTCGCCAAAGGTGCCGGCCTGGCTGCCGGTGCGGGCCGCGGTTTCGGCCATGCCGGCCATCACACGCTGCAGATCGCCGTTGGCGCGTTCCATGGCCACTTCGTCGACGACGCTGACGAACTCGCGGTACAGCCGGGCGGTGGTCTGCTCGCTCAGCCGTGGTTCGGTGCGCAGACACTCGGCTATAGCGCGATTCAGGCGCGAATTGATGCCGGCCGTGTGCTCGTACCAGACCGCGAAGGTGATCGGGTTGAAGGCCGCGTCGTGCTGACCCATCTGCGCCAATGCGGCGCGCAGCAACTCGGCACTGCGTTCTCGGGTTTCGGTGTAGCGCATCGGGCCCCGCCAAATGTGCCGGTGATGATAAGCGGCGCCGAGTCTCCACTGGCCGTTCGGCCAGGTTCGCCTGGTCTGACCGTGATGCCCAGCACGATGAGGTATCGCACACCCGGTGCGTGGCCCTTGGGGACGCCCTTGTCGAAGCTCTCCACCCGCACGCCAGATCAGGCCAGAACCTTCAGCAGCCACTGGTTCAGCGCCACGACCTCTTCCATGCACACCGAATGCTCCATGGGGTAGTCGTGCCACTCCACGTCGCACCCCAGGCCTTGCAGCAGATCGCGCCCGGCCGTGCCGCGGGCCAGCGGCACGACGCCGTCGCTGCGGCCGTGGGCCAGAAACACCGGCAGGCCCTGGCTGGCCGGCTGGCGCTCGGCGGCGCTGGTGTCGGCCAAGGGCACGTAGCCCGACAAGCCGGCCAGGCCGGCCAGGCGGTCGGGGTGCCGCAGGCCGGCGCCCAGCGCGACCGCACAGCCCTGCGAAAAACCCGCCAGCACGATGCGACTCGCCGGCACACCGCGCGCCACTTCGCGCTGGATGAGCTGGCCGAGTTGCTGCATGGCGTCGCGCAGACCGGTTTCGTCCTCGCGCTTGGCCAGGTCCAGGCCCAGGAGGTCGTACCAGGCGCGCATGGGCTGGCCGCCGTTGATGGTGACGCGCCTGACCGGCGCGCGTGGCAGCAGAAAGCGCACGGGGCCCACGGCGGCCAGGTCCAGCTCGTCGGCCATGGGCAGGAAATCGGTGCCGTCGGCACCCAGGCCGTGCAGGATGATGATGCTGGCCCGCGGCGCGGCGGCGGGGTTGATTTCTATGGTTTGCAGGTTCATCACCAGGTCAGTTCAGTAGTTCAGGCCCATGGCCTCGCGCACGTCCTTCATGGTTTGCCGCGCCACGGTGCGTGCGCGCTCGGTGCCCATCTCGACGATCCAGTGCACTTGCTTGGGGTTGGCCAGAAAGCTCTCGGCGCGCTCGCGCCTGGGCTGCTGTTCGCGCACCACGGCGTCGATCACCGGCTGCTTGCACTCCAGGCAGCCGATGCCGGCCGTGGTGCAGCCTTGGCGCACCCAGGCTTGCGTGGGCGCGTCGCTGTAGAGCTTGTGGAACTGCCACACGGGGCACTTGTCGGGGTCGCCGGGGTCGGTGCGGCGTGCGCGCGCCGGGTCGGTGACCATGCCGCGGATCTTCTTGCCCACCTCGGCCGGCTCGTCGCGCATGAGCACGGCGTTGCCGTAGCTCTTGCTCATCTTGGTGCCGTCCAGCCCGGGCAGACGCAGCACCTCGGTGTGCAGCGCGGCGGGCTCGGTGAGGATGCTCTTGCCGCTGCCCTTCAGGTACCCGAGCAGCAGTTCGGTGTCGTCGTCGGCCCAGCCCGCCACCGCGGTGGCTGCCTTGCGCACCATGCCTTCGCCCTTGGCCAGGGCCTCGGCGCTGCCGGTTTCGCCATAGGCCTTGCGCTGCTTGTCGAAGTAGCGCGCGTCGTCGCGGGGCAGCTTGGCCAGGGCCGCCGCAGCGCGCACCTCGAAGTCGCTGGCGCGGCCGTACAGGTGGTTGAAGCGGCGCGCCACCTCGCGCGTGAGCTCCACGTGCGACGACTGGTCCTCGCCCACCGGCACATAGCTGGCGCGGTAGATCAAGATGTCGGCCGCCTGTAGCAGCGGGTAGCCCAGAAAGCCGTAGGTCGCGAGGTCGCGGTCCTTGAGCTTTTCCATCTGGTCTTTGTAGGTCGGCACACGTTCCAGCCAGCCCAGCGGCGTGCCCATGGCCAGCAGCGTGAACAGCTCGGCGTGCTCAGGCAGGCGGCTCTGGATGAAGAGGGTGCACTTCTCGGGGTCCAGCCCCGCGGCCAGCCAGTCCACGACCATGTCGTAGACGTTTTTCTCGATGACCTCGCGGTCTGCGTAGTGCGTGGTCAGTGCGTGCCAGTCGGCGACGAAGAAGAAGCACTCGTACTGGTCCTGCAAACGCACCCAGTTTTTCAGCGCGCCGTGGTAGTGGCCGAGGTGCAGGGCGCCGGTGGGGCGCATGCCGGAGAGGACGCGTGCTCGCATGGTGCAGGGCAGGGTGGAGGAGGCGGCGATTCTCTCAGGTCGCCCGGCGCGGCCAGGGCGGGGTCAGCCTCTACACTTCGCGCCGCCATGAAGCGCATCGTCATCCTCCTGTCTGGCCGCGGCTCCAACATGGAAGCCATCGTGCATGCCTGCGCCGAACAGGGCTGGCCAGCGCAGGTGGTGGCCGTCATTGCCAATCGGCCCGCGGCGGCCGGATTGATGTTCGCGGCGGCACAGGGCATTGCCACTGCGGTCGTTGACCACAAGGCCTATGCACTGCGGGAAGACTTCGACGCGGCCCTGGCCGACGCCATCGACGCCTACGCGCCGGACCTGTTGCTGCTGGCCGGCTTCATGCGCATCCTGGGCCCGGTCTTTGTGCGGCGCTACGAGGGGCGATTCCTCAATATCCACCCCTCCTTGCTGCCGTCGTTCACGGGCCTGCACACCCATCGCCGTGCGCTGGCGGCCGGCTGCAAGGCGGTCGGGGCGACCGTGCACTTCGTGACGGCTGAACTCGACCACGGCCCCATCGTTGTGCAAAGCGTGGTGCCGGTGTACGCAGGTGACGACGCGGCCGCGTTGTCGGCGCGGGTGCTGGCCAGCGAACACCGCATCTACCCGCTTGCCGTGAGCTGGTTCGTGAAAGGGCAGCTGCGGCTGCACGACGGCCTGGTCAGCCACACCGAGGGTGCCTCGCAGGTGTTGATCTAGCCCAGGTGGGCGAATCGGGGCTGTGCCACGCCTGCTATCACCACGGTTTCGAAGAACATGGCGTGCGGCCGCACCCAGTCGCCCCGCTGGCCGTACAGCGGCCGGTAAAGCACCAACGGCTCCAGCGTTTCGCTGTGGCGCACGCAGCCCAGCACGTCGTACTCACCGCCCTTGTAGTGGCGGTAGCGGCCCAGTGGTGTGGCGGGCAGTGGGGGCAACTCGGTCGGGGTGCTCATACCTGGGCAGGATAATCCCGGCCATGCATCCCAACGCCTTGCTTGATCTGACCACGGAGCTTTTGCGCGCCGTACTCCGGCTGGACGCGCCGGCCGACGGCATCGTCTCTGCCTTTTTTCGCCAGAACCGGGGCCTGGGGCCGCGCGAGCGCCACGCCCTGGCCGAGACGACCTACACCGTGCTGCGCCAGCGGCTCTTGTTGCAACACCTGGCGCAAAGCGGCAGCGGCACGCTGGAGCGCCGACTGGCCGTGCTGGCCTGGCAGGGCGGCGACAGCGCGCTGCGCAGTGCCCTGGCCCCTCACGAGCAGGCCTGGCTGGCGGCCGTGTCGGCCGTGGACCGCGCCAGCCTGCCCGACAAGCTGCGCCACAACCTGCCGGACTGGCTGGCCGGCCCGCTGCGCGAGCAGCTGGGCGACGGCTTCTGGCCCCTGGCCGCTGCGCTCGGCGAGCCGGCGCCGCTGGACTTGCGCGTCAACACCATCAAGGCCAGGCGCGACGAGGTGCGCGACGCGCTGGTCACCGCGGGCATTGCGGCCCAGGACACGCCGTTTTCACCTTGGGGCCTGCGCTTGCAGGGCAAGCCGGCGGTCAACAAGCTGGACCTGTTCACCCAAGGCGCCATCGAGGTGCAGGACGAAGGCAGCCAGCTGCTGGCCCTGCTGACCGACCCCAAGCGGGGCGAGATGGTGGTCGACTTCTGCGCCGGCGCCGGCGGCAAGACGCTGGCCCTGGGCGCCTTGATGCGCAACACCGGGCGGCTGTACGCCTTTGATGTGTCGGGGCACCGGTTGGAGGCGCTCAAGCCGCGCTTGGCACGCAGCGGGCTGTCCAACGTGCACCCGGCGCAGATCGCCCATGAGCGCGACGACCGCATCAAACGCCTGTCGGGCAAGATCGACCGCGTGCTCATCGACGCCCCGTGTTCGGGCCTGGGTACCTTGCGCCGCAACCCTGACCTGAAATGGCGCCAGTCGCCCAAGGCCGTTGAAGAGTTGCAGGCCAAGCAGGCCGCCATCCTGGCGGGCGCGGCGCGCTTGCTCAAGCCCGGGGGCCGGCTGGTCTATGCCACGTGCAGCCTGCTGGCGGCCGAAAACGAGGTCATCGCCGAGGCCTTCAGTGCCGCGCATGCGGCTGACTTCGAGCCCCTGCCGGCGCTGGGCGCGTTGGAAGCGGCGCGCGTGCCCCGTGCTGCTGAACTCGTGGCGGGGCCGAATCTGCGGCTGTGGCCGCATGTGCACCAGACCGATGGATTTTTTGCGGCCGTCTGGCAAAGGCGTTGAAATTCAAGACAACGGCCTTCATCTGACGGCATCTGCCAAAGCCTGTCGTGACCTTGGCGTTGGCCGGATCGGCGCCAGCGCCGTGATTTTTGGCACCAACGTCGGCCTAGCGCCTACAATCGCCCGCTAACTTCCTGAATCAAGGCTTCCCGATGAACGAAATGTGGCTGGTCCACGACGCGCTGGTCCAGTGGCTGGGCCACGGCCTGCTGAACGCGGCCTGGTGGCAGATCGTGATTTTCGCGCTCGTCACGACCCATGTGACCATCTGCGCCGTCACCATCTTCCTGCACCGCGCGCAAGCGCACCGTGCGCTGGACCTGCATCCGGTGGTGTCGCACTTTTTCCGGCTCTGGCTGTGGCTTGCCACGGGCATGGTGACCAAGGAGTTTGTGGCCATCCACCGCAAGCACCACGCCAAGTGCGAAACCGAAGAAGACCCGCACAGCCCGCAAACGCGCGGCATCAAGGCCTTGCTGCTGACCGGCGTGGAGCTGTACCGCGCAGAGAGCCGCAACGCCCAGACCATGGTCAAGTACGGTCACGGCACGCCTGACGACTGGATCGAACGCAACCTCTACACGCGCTTTAGCTGGCAGGGCGTGGGCGTGATGCTGATCTTGAACCTGATGCTGTTTGGTGCCGCCGGACTGGTGGTGTGGGCCGTGCAGATGGTGTGGATCCCCTGGTGGGCCACGGGCGTCATCAACGGCCTGGGCCACTGGTGGGGCTACCGCAACTTTGAGTCTCCTGACGCGTCCACCAACGTGTCGCCGTGGGGCATCCTGATCGGTGGCGAGGAACTGCACAACAACCACCACACCTACCCGACCTCGGCCAAGTTCTCGGTCAAACCTTATGAGTTTGACGTGGGTTGGATGTACATCCGCGCCATGGAAACGGTGGGTTTGGCGCGGGTCAAGAAGACCATACCCAAGCTGGCCCTGGGGGGTGTGCGCCCCGTGGCCGATGGCAAGACACTGGAAGCCGTGATTGCCAACCGCTACGAAGTGATGGCCAAGTACGCCGCGGAACTCAAGCGCGCCGTGGCGGCTGAACTCGACCGCATGAAGGCCCAGGGCGCACAAAACAGCGCGCGCTGGAAGAACATGCGCCTGGCCAAGGCCTGGTTGCACCGCGACGACGACAAGATCCCCAGCGGCGTCAAGCCCAGCCTGGCCCTGGCCCTGGGCGAGAGCCCCAAGCTGGCCAAGCTGGTGGACATGCGCGAAGAATTGCGCTTGCTCTGGACACGCACCAACGTCTCGGCCGAGCAGTTGGTCAGCGACCTGCAGGTCTGGTGCAAGAAGGCCGAGGACAGTGGCATCG
Source organism: Burkholderiales bacterium (assembly GCA_031420055.1). GTDB lineage: Bacteria > Pseudomonadota > Gammaproteobacteria > Burkholderiales > Burkholderiaceae_C > Rubrivivax. The sequence goes on from JANOLY010000468.1 coordinate 9,488, forward strand.
CCGCGCTGCAAGAGTTCTCACTCAAGCTGCGCGCAGCCCACGCCTGAAGGGCCAACGCTGCCCATGAAAAAGCCCGCCGATGGCGGGCTTTTTTGCGGCGGTACGCGCCGCATGTGGCGGTTGCCAGCGAGGTAGCCGCGTCAGGCCTCAGCCCTTCTTCGCGTAGGCGCTGCACCAGCCTTCGCCGGCGACTTGCTTGCCTGCGAACAAGGGGCAGCCACCGGCGGCGTCACTGGCCTTGTCTTGGTACAGCGCGCAGTTGCTGCACACCTGACCGGCGGCGTAGGTCTTGTACTTGGCCTTGTATCGCGGCTAGGCGATGGCGCCTACATGCACGGCAAACGCGCCGCTACGGCGGTCAGCGAAGTAGTGCATCAGCGTCTCGCGCACGGTGCGAAAGGCGATCTCGTCCCACGGCACCTCGTCTTCCCGGAACAGCCGCGCTTCGATAGTTTCGGGCCCGGGGGCCAGCGAGGTGTCCAGCATGCGGGCACGGTAAAACAGATGGACCTGGCCTGCGCGCACCACGTCGAGCACGGTATACAAGCCCAGCAGTTCGACCTTGGCGCCGGCTTCTTCGACGGTCTCGCGCAAAGCGCCTTCCGAGGTGGTTTCGCCGTGCTCCATGAAGCCGGCCGGCAGTGTCCACAGACCGTAGCGTGGCTCGATGTTGCGCTTGCACAGCAGCACCTGGTCACCCCAGATGGGCAGGGTGCCGACCACGTTGAGCGGGTTTTCGTAGTGGACTTCACCGCACAGCGTGCAGATCGCGCGTTCGCGGTTGTCGTCGGGGGGCAGCCGGTAGGTGGTGGGGCCGCCGCAAACCCGGCAGTGCTGAATGCGGCGCGGTAGGAGCATGCAAGCCAGTGTAGCGGCCGAGGGTCATGGCATCATCCCCGGCCCCCCACTTGCCACTGTCCGCCATGAGCCACGTTTTCGCCCCGCCCGCCCCCGTGTCCGTGCCTGTCGCCGGCGGCAGCAGTTTTCCCGTTCACCGTATCTATTGCGTCGGGCGCAACTACGCCGACCACGCGGTGGAGATGGGTTTCAGTGGCCGCGAGCCACCGTTCTTCATCATGAAGCCGGCCGATGCGGTGGTGCCTGTGGCCGAAGGCGACGCCGGCACCATCGACTACCCCAGCCTCACCGCCAACCTGCACCACGAAATCGAACTCGTGGTGGCCATAGGCACGGGCGGCAGCAACATCGCAGCGGCCGATGCACCGCGCCACATCTGGGGCTATGCGGTTGGCCTGGACATGACGCGGCGCGACCTGCAAAACGACATGATGAAGCAGGGCCGGCCCTGGTGCATAGGCAAGGCTTTCGAGCAGTCCGCGCCAATCGGGCCCATCGTGCCCATCGCAAGTACCGGCGAGCTGTTGCAAGGCGCCATCACGGTCGACGTCAATGGCGTGCGTCGGCAGACCGGCGATCTCAAGGACCTGATCTGGAGCGTCAACGAGACCATCGAACAGCTCAGCGCCGCCTGGCTGCTGCAACCCGGCGATCTGATCTTCACCGGCACACCTGCCGGCGTGGGTGCCGTTGTGCGTGGCGACGTGATGCACGGTGCCATCGCGGGCCTGGGCAGCCTGCGCGTGGCGGTGAGGTAAAGCGGCGTGGAGCTTTACAACTACTGCCGCTCGTCGGCTTCGTACCGGGTGCGCATCGCGCTGGCGCTCAAGGGCCTGGACTACAACTACAAGCCGGTGCACCTGGCGCGCAACGAGCACTTCAACGAGTCGTATGCGGCCGTGTCCGCCGCGCGCCTGGTGCCCTTGTTGCGTGACGGCGACGCCGTGCTGACGCAGTCGTTGGCCATCATCGAGTACCTCGACGAGACCCACCCCCAGCCGCCGCTGTTGCCGACTGACGCCTTGCAGCGCGCCCATGTGCGTGCCTTGGCCCTGGACATCGCCTGCGAGATTCACCCGCTGAACAACCTGCGCGTGCTGCGCTACCTGGTGCACGACCTCAAGGTGACTGAGGACGACAAGAACCGTTGGTACCGCCATTGGGTCGAGACCGGCCTGGAGGTGGTCGAGCGCCAGCTCGCCGCCGCACCCAGCACCTACTGCCACGGCAATACGCCCGGCCTGGCCGACTGCGTGCTGGTGCCGCAGATCTTCAACGCCAAGCGCTTGGACTGCCGGCTGGACCATGTGCCGCAGGTCATGCGCGTGTTTGACGAGTGCATGAAGCTGCCCGCCTTCGAGCGCACCCGGCCCGAAGCCTGCCCCGACTTTCAGTGACTGCGGCCCGGCGCATCAACGCGGCGCCATGTCCGAGCCGGTGATTCAACCCGACTGGGCCGCACCGCCGGGCGTGGGCGCGCTGATGAGCACGCGCCTGGGCGGTGTCAGCAGGGCGCCGTGGGACAGCCTGAATCTGGGCACCTTGGTCGGCGATGACCCCGGCGCGGTGGCCGAGAACCGCCTGCGCTGGGCCCACACACTAAGCGCGCACCCCGTGTGGCTGAACCAGGTGCACGGTGCGCGGGTGGTGCACATTCGCGCCGACGATGTTGCTCGCGAACCCGCCACGGCCGATGCCGCCTGGACCGATCAACCTGGCCTGGCCTGCACGGTGCTGGTGGCCGACTGCCTGCCCGTGCTGTTTGCGTCCAGCGACGGGCGCGCCGTGGCCGCTGCCCACGCCGGCTGGCGCGGGCTGGCCGGCGGTGTGCTGGAGGCCACACTGGCCGCGCTGCGCGAGGGCGCAGGCGTGGCACCCGAGGCGGTCGTCGCCTGGCTGGGCCCGTGCATCGGGCCGCGCGCCTTCGAGGTCGGCGCCGACGTGTTGCAGGCCTTCGCAGCGCTGGGCCGGGTCGCCCCCCGTTTCGTCAGCCGGCCGCGGCCCGATGGCGCCGCGCGCTGGCTGGCCGACCTGCAGGCGCTGGCGGCGGCGCGGCTTGCCGCAGCGGGTGTGCAGCAAGTGCACGCCAGCGGGCTGTGCACGGTGGACGACGGGTCAAGGTTCTTTTCGTTCCGGCGCGACGGCCGCACCGGCCGCATGGCCGCTTCCGTCTGGCGCTGCTGATGCCGCGTCGGCCCGGGCCTGGGCGGCCAGGCGCGCGCGGCGCCTGGCGGGCGTGCCCATCACGTAGAGCACCAGGCTCAGGGGCAGCAGTCCGTACAGCACGAAGGTGATGACCGCGCCCAGCACGCTGCCTTGGGTGGAAAGCGCTTCGGCCAGCGCCATCATCAACACGACATAGATCCAGGCGATGGCAACGAGGTACATGGGGACAGGTCAGGAGCAGTGAAAATCAGCCTCGTCATGGCGTCGTAAGCGCACCGGGTTACAAAGCCTACAGTGCAGCACGGCAGTCACGGTGTGGGGCGCCAGCGCAAACAGCAGACCAAGGAGACGATCGTGAAAACCAAGCCTACCGCGAATGCGGACAACCCGGGGGAACCCGCCGATGCCTTCGGCGCGGCGGCGGTCGGGGCGTGGAAGTCCCTGTCCGGCGTGAAGTTGCCGCTGCCCGAGCTGGCCCAACTGCAGACGAGCTACCTGCAAGGGGTCACGCAGCTATGGAACCAGTGCCTGACAGGCGACACCCCGCCGCCGGCGGACCGGCGCTTTGCCGACAGCGCCTGGTCCAGCAACCCCGCGGCAGCCTTCACCGCGCAGATGTACCTGCTGAACGCCCGCACCCTGATGCAGATGGCCGACAGCGTGCAGGGCGACGCCAAGACCCGCGGCCGCATCCGCTTCGCGGTGCAGCAGTGCGTGGCCGCGGCCAGCCCCAGCAACTATCTGGCACTCAACCCCGAAGCGCTGAACAAGGCGCTGCAAACCAAGGGCGAAAGCATCACGGCGGGCATGCACAACCTGTTGCAAGACCTGGGCAAGGGCCATGTGTCGCAGACCGACGAGAGCGTGTTCGAAGTCGGCCGCAACGTGGCCACCACCGAAGGCGCGGTGGTGTTCGAGAACGAGTTCTTGCAGCTCATCGAGTACAAGCCGCTGACGGCCAAGGTGCACGAGCGGCCCATGCTGTTCGTGCCGCCGTGCATCAACAAGTTCTACATCCTCGACCTGCAACCAGCCAACTCCGTCATCCGCTACACCGTGGAGCAGGGACACCGCACCTTCGTCGTCAGCTGGCGCAACCCCGACGACAGCATGGTGGACAAGACCTGGGACGACTACATCGAACAGGGCCCCATCGCGGCCATCGCCACGGTGCAAGCCATCACCGGCGCGCAAACCATCAACACCCTGGGCTTTTGCGTGGGCGGCACCATCCTGTCCACGGCGCTGGCGGTGCTGGCCGCGCGGGGCCAGCACCCAGCGCAGTCATTGACCCTGTTGACCACGCTGCTGGACTTCAAGGACACCGGCATCCTGGACATCTTCGTCGACGAAGGCTCGGTGCAGCTTCGCGAGATGACCCTGGGCGCGCAAGCGCCCGGTGGCCCGGGCCTGCTCAAGGGCCAGGAGCTGGCCACCACCTTCAGTTTCCTGCGGCCCGACGACCTGGTCTGGAACTATGTTGTGGGCAATTACCTCAAGGGCGAATCGCCGCCACCGTTCGACCTGCTGTACTGGAACGGTGACTCCACCAACCTGCCCGGGCCCATGTACTGCTGGTACCTGCGCCACACCTACCTGCAAAACGAGTTGAAGAAGCCCGGCGCGCTGACGGTGTGTGGCGAGAAGGTGGACCTGGGCAAGATCGAGGCACCCGTGTTCATCTACGCCTCGCGTGAAGACCACATCGTGCCCTGGCAAGCGGCCTACGCATCCACGCCGCTGTTCAAGGGCAAGAGCCGCTTTGTGCTGGGGGCGTCGGGCCACATTGCCGGCGTCATCAACCCGCCGGCCAAGGGCAAGCGCAGCCACTGGACGAGCGACAAGCTGCCTGCCAGCGCCGACGACTGGTTCGCCGCGGCCACCGAACACCCCGGCAGCTGGTGGCCCGACTGGGCCGCCTGGTTGAAGCCGCTGGCCGGCAAGCAACTGCCGGCGCCCAAGGCGCAGGGCAGCAGGCAGTTCAAGCCCATCGAGCCCGCACCCGGGCGGTATGTGAAGGTCAGGGCCTGAGCGCTGGTGACCCCAGGGTGTGGCCGGGGTGACGCCAGCGGGGGCCGGCGATACAGTCAGCCGGGCCCATCAAGAACAACCATCCAGAACAACCATCAAGGAGATACAGACATGACCAAGAAAGTAGCGTACGTCACCGGCGGCATGGGTGGCATCGGAACCGCCATCTGCCAGCGCCTGAACAAGGACGGCTTCCTCGTCATCGCCGGCTGCGGCCCCAGCCGTGACTGGCAGAAGTGGCTGGACGAGCAAAAGGTGCTGGGCTACGACTTCAAGGCCTCGGTGGGCAACGTGGCCGACTGGCAGTCCACGGTAGACGCTTTCACCAAGTCGGTGGCCGAGCACGGCCCCATCGACGTGCTGGTCAACAACGCCGGCATCACGCGCGACCGCATGTTCCTGAAGATGACGCCCGAGGACTGGAAGGCCGTCATCGACACCAACCTGAACAGCATGTTCAACGTCACCAAGCAAGTGGTGCCGGGCATGGTGGAAAAGGGCTGGGGCCGCATCATCCAGATATCGTCAGTCAACGGCGAAAAGGGCCAGGCCGGGCAGACCAACTACTCCGCCGCCAAGGCCGGCATGCACGGCTTCACCATGGCGCTGGCGCAGGAAATGGCCGCCAAGGGCGTGACGGTCAACACCGTGAGCCCGGGCTACATCGGCACCGACATGGTCCGCGCCATCAAGCCCGAGGTGCTGGAAAAAATCGTCGCCACCATCCCGGTCAAGCGCCTGGGCACACCGGATGAGATCGGCTCGATCTGCGTCTGGCTGGCCGGTGAGGATTCCGGCTTCACGACCGGCGCCGATTTCTCCTGCAACGGCGGCCTGCACATGGGGTGATCGGGGCGCCTCAGGTTCCCGCAATGAAGAACTTGATGAGGCCTTTGGCGACGAACCCGATCAGGCCAAAACCCAGGGCGATGAAGAGCACGAAGGTGCCAAACCGCCCGGCCTTGGAGTCGCGCGCCAGCTGCAGGATGATGAACACCATGTACAGCATGAAGGCGCCGACGCCAAAGGTCAGCCCGAACTGCGCAATCTGCTCTTCGCTGTAGCCCAGCATCAGGCCTCGCTTGCGGGCGTGTTTGGCGGCGTGACCAGGTCGCGGTAGGCATGCCAGCTGGCGTGGGCCAGCCAGGGCACCACCACCACCAGGCCCACCATGGCCGTGGCCAGCATGCTCAACAGGGTCAGGGCCATGATCAGTGTGGCCCACAGCGCCATGGCCGCCGGGTTCAGCAAGGCCGCCCGCACGCTGGTCAGCACCGCTTGAAGCACGGGTGTGCGCCGGTCCAGCAGCAGCGGGATGGCGATCACACTGGAAGCAAACACCGGTGCGGCCAGCGCGCCGCCCAGGGCCAGCCAGATCTCGAACAGCTGGGTCTGCCCGCCCAGCACCACCACGCGCAGGAAGTCGGCCGGGCTGTTGACCGGCTCTGGCGCAAAGCCGGTGATCAGCGAGGCCGATGTTAGCACCCAGCCCGTGCCGGCCAGGGCCAGCAGCAGGCCAAACACCACCAGCCGCGCATCGCGCGGGCGCCAAGCTGCCAGCGCCGTGCGCAGGCCCGGGCGGCGGCCCAGTTCCAGCTCGCGGCTGACGGCGTACAGTCCGGTGGCCACGATGGGTGCCACCAGCAGAAAGCCGCTGAAAGCACCGGCCAGCAACCAGAAGCGGTCGCGCGCCAGCACCAGCAGCAAGCCACCGAAGGCGGCCATGGCCGCGCCGTGCAGCAGGCCGGGCAGGGGGCAGCGGCGCAGGTCGCGCCAGCCCAGGGCCAGCCAATGCCACGGCCGGGTCACGCTGACGGGGCGCACACCCGGGGTCGGCAGCGGCGCAGCCGGTTGATTCATGTCAATTCACGTCCACCGGCGCCAGGACGGGCACACAAGCGATCGTGTTGATGAGCTCCAGCGCGGCCGCGCCCAGCGTGGCGGCTTGTCCATCGACCACGTCCAGGATGGGCGCGGTGCTGAACTGAGCGAAGTTGCGCTGCATCGAGCGTGTGTAGATGGGGTCGTAGTGCTGGGTCAGCAGTTCCAGGACGGCGTCAGCCAGTCGCCCCTCACGCGCCTGGGCCTGCCAACGGCTCACGAGCTCGGCACCGCAGACCTCGCGCAGGGCGTCCAGGCGTTGGCAGAAGCTTTCGACATCGTCAACAAAGTGCGCGTAGTCCTCCAGCAAAAAGGCCACGCGCGCCGCCAAGGGCATCTGCAACTGCACACAGGCCGAGCCGCGCAGCCGCACCAACAGGGCCTCGGGCACGCGCAGGCGGCCTATGGTGCGGCTTTCGCTTTCGACGAAGACCGCTCGGGCTGGATCGAGGCCGCGCAGGGCGTACCAGACCTGGGTCTCGAAAGCTTTTTGCGACGGCTGCGGCAGCCCGGGCAACGGCCCCAGCACCGACCCGCGGTGGCAGGCCAGGTCCTCCAGGTCCAGCACCTGCGCGCCGGCCCGCGCCAAGGCGTGCAGCAGCCGGCTCTTGCCTGATCCCGTGCGGCCGCACACCGTGACAAGCTGCAAGCCGGCCGGCAAGGTGTCGAGCTGCTCGCGCACGGCACGGCGGAACTCGCGGTAGCCGCCTTCCAGCACACGCACCTGGAAGCCGATGTGGCCCAGCACCGTGGCCAGCGCGCCTGAACGCTGCCCGCCGCGCCAGCAGTACACCAGCGGGCGCCAGTCGCGTGTCTTCAGCGCCAGTTCGCGCTCGACGTGTCCGGCGATGTTGCGTGCCACCAGCACCGCGCCGCGCTTGCGGGCGTCGAAGGGCGAAACCTGTTTGTATTCGGTGCCCACCAACACGCGCTCTGCATCGTTCAACGAAGGCCAGTTCACGGCGCCGGGCAGGTGGTCCAGCGCATATTCGCTTTCGCTGCGCGCGTCGATGACGGTGTCGAACTCGCTCCAATGGGCCAGCGCATCGTCGGCGGTCACCCGGCGCAATGCCACGGCGCTCAGCCCGCCGTCGCCGCGACGGCGTCCAGCAGTTCAGACTCGATGCGCAGCTGGGCGCGTGGGTGTTGCAGCGCCGGACCGTCAACCAGAAAAGTGTCTTCCACGCGCTCGCCCAGGGTGCTGACCTTGGCCAGTTGCAGGTTCACGTGGTGACGCGCCAGCACGCGGGCCACGTCGTACAGCAAGCCCGAGCGGTCGCTCGCCGACACCGTGAGGAGCCAGCGCTGGGCGCGCTCGTCAGGCGCCAGCGACACGCGGGGCGTGACGGGGAAGGAACGCACGCGGCGCGACACGCGTCCGCGCCGCGGCTCGGGCAGCGGGCCTTCAGAGGCCAGCGCCATCGTGGCCTGCGTTTCCACCAGCGAGATCAGATCGCGGTAGTTGACGGAGTCGTCGGCATCCGTCTGCGGCGAGACGACCTGGAAGGTGTCCAGTGCATAACCGGCACGTGTGGTGTGGATCTTGGCGTCCTGGATGCTGAAGCCCGCGCTGTCGAAGTAGCCGCAGATGCGGGCGAAGAGGTCGGGCCGGTCGGGGCAATACACCAGCACCTGCAGGCCGTCACCCACCGACGAGGGCCGCGCCCGCACGATGGGCTCGGGCGACTGCACGTGGCGCCACAGCGAGCGCGCGTGCCAGGCGATGTCGGCCGCGTCGTGGCGCGCGAAGTAGCTCACCTCCAGCGTCTTCCACAGCGGCTCTTCGGTGCCCGGCAGCGCGGAGTGCAGGGCCAGGTTCTGCCGCGCTTCGAGCTTGCGGGCTTCGATTTCGGCGTCCAGGTCGGGTTGGGCGCCGCCCAGCGCGCGCAGGGTCAACCGGTACAGGTCTTCCAGCAGCTTGCCCTTCCAGGCGTTCCACACCTTGGGGCTGGTGCCGCGGATGTCGGCTACCGTCAGCAGGTACAACGCCGTCAGGCGGCGCGGTGTGCCCACGAGGCGCGCAAACGCGGCCACCACGTCGTTGTCAGACAGGTCTTCCTTCTGCGCCACGCGGCTCATCGTGAGGTGGTGCTGCACCAGAAATTCGATCAGTTGCGAGTCCTCGCACGACAAGCCGTGGTCGCGGCAGAAGCGCCGCGCTTCAACCGCGCCCAGGTCGGAATGGTCGCCACCGCGGCCCTTGGCCACATCGTGGAAGATGGCCGCGATGTACAGCAGCCAGGGCTCGGCCCATTGCGAGGCCAGTTGCGAGCAAAACGGGTACTCGTGGGCGTGCTCGGGGATGAAGAAGCGGCGCATGTTGCGCACCACCATCAGGATGTGCTGGTCCACGGTGTAGACGTGGAACAAGTCGTGCTGCATGCGCCCGACGATGCGCCGAAACGCCCACAGGTAGCGCCCCAGCACACTGGTCTGGTTCATCAGCCGCAGTGCGTGCGTGGTGCCGCGCGGCTGGCGCAGGATGTCCATGAACAGCTCGCGGTTGATGGGGTCGCGGCGGAACTTGCCGTCCATCACCTGGCGCGCGTTGTACAGCGCGCGCAGCGTGCGTGCCGACAGCCCCGACAGGCCGGGCGTCTGCTCGAAGACCAGGAAGGTCTCCAGGATGGCGTGCGGGTTGTCCAGGTAGAGGTCGTCGCGCGCCACTTCGAGCATGCCGGCGCGGTCGAAGAAGCGCGCGGTGATGGGCCGCATGGGCGTGGCCTCGGAGCCGTTGACTCGCTCTTCGATGTTGAGCATCAGGATCTGGTTGAGCTGCGTCACCGCCTTGGCCGCCCAGTAGTAGCGGTGCATCAGCACCTCTGAACTGCGCTGGCCGTTGACCACGGCTTTGGTGGCCTGGTAGCCGAAACTTTCGGCCACGGCGGTTTGCAGGTCGAACACCAAACGGTCCTCGCGCCGCCCGGCCGCCATGTGCAGCCGCGCCCGCACCAGCTTGAGCGTGCCTTCGTGCTTGACGAGCTGGTTGGCCTCGAAGGGCGTGATCAGCCCCTTGGCCGCCAGCTCACGCCAGGTGCGGCCCAGGCCCGCGGCGCGCGCCACCCAGATCACCACCTGCAGGTCGCGCAGCCCGCCCGGGCTTTCCTTGCAGTTGGGCTCCAGCGCGTAGGGCGTGCCTTCGTACTTGACATGGCGCTGCTGCATCTCAAGCAGCTTGGCGCGCAGAAAGGCGCGTGCGTCCATGGCGGCGTCCTGGCTGGCGCGGAACTGCGCGTACAGGCGGCGCGCACCGCCGACCCAGCGCGACTCGAGCATGGCGGTCTGCACGGTCAGGTCTCGCGCGGCCTCGGCCAGACAGTCGTTCACGCTGCGCACCGACGAGCCGATCTCCAGGCCGATGTCCCAGCAGGATGTAACGAAGTTGCCGATGACGGCGTGCAATGCCGGCGCCGGGCTGCCGTCGGCGACCAAAGCGTCGTCTGGCAGCAGCACCAGCACGTCGACGTCGGAGTGCGGGAACAGCTCGCCGCGGCCATACCCGCCCACCGCCACCAACGCCGCGCCGGCGGGCATGCCGGTGTGCTCCCACAGCTCGACCAAGGCGGCATCAACATGCCGGGCCAGCCCGCGCAGCAGCCGCGTGGCCGCCGGGGCGGTGGCGCGTGTGTCGCGAAACTGCGCCAGCAAGGCGGTCTTGCCATCGCGAAAGCGGGCGCGCTGTGCGGCCACGCTGCCCGGGCCGCGTTGCCCGGCCTGCGGCAGGGGCGACATGGCCGTCAGTTGCTGGCCATGGCCAGAGCCGGCGCAGGTGCAGCCACGGCCGGCGTGCCGTAGCCGGCGCTGGCGAATGCCGGCGCCGATGGGCTGCCGGCCGACACCGTCAGCACCTCGTAGCCCGTGGGCGTGACCAGCACCGTGTGCTCCCACTGCGCCGACAGCGAGCGGTCGCGCGTGACGATGGTCCAGCCGTCGTAGGGGCGGTTGCCCTTGCGGTCTTCCTTGATGTCGCGCTTGCCGGCGTTGATCATGGGCTCGATGGTGAAGATCATGCCCGGCACCAGCTCGTCCAGCGTGCCCGGTCTGCCGTAGTGCAGCACCTGTGGCTCTTCATGGAAACGTGCGCCCACACCGTGGCCGCAGAACTCGCGCACCACGGAAAAACCGGCGTTCTCGGCAAAGGTCTGGATGGCGTGGCCGATGTCGCCCAGGCGTGCGCCCGGTCGTACTTTTACGATGCCCTTCCACATGGCGTCGAAGGTCAGCTGGCACAGGCGCCGCGCCGCGATGCTGCCTTCACCCACGACGAACATGCGGCTGTTGTCGCCATGCCAGCCGTCCTTGATGACGGTGACGTCGATGTTGACGATGTCGCCATTCTTCAGCGGCCGGTCGTCAGGGATGCCGTGGCAGACCACGTCGTTCAGCGATGAGCACAGTGAAGCGGGGTAAGCCGGGTAGCCCTGCGGCTGGTAGCCCAGCGTGGCCGGGATGCCGCGCTGCACATGCACCATGTGGTCGTGCGCCAGGCGATCAAGTTCAAGGGTGGTGACACCTGGGCGCACATGCGGCGTCAGCATGTCCAGCACCTGGGAGGCCAGCCGGCCGGCCAGTCGCATGCCCTCAATGTCGGCCGCGGTTTTGATCTGAATGCTCATCCCCGGGATTATCCCACCGGCCCCTAGAATCTTTGTTTGCTCGCGCGACACCGGACTGCATGACCTCTGCCACCCTCCACCTGATGCACTTCGAGGGCGGCGATGCGCTCCCGGCCTTTCGCGCCCAGGCGCTGCTGTCGCGCTTGCAAGCGGTCTGCCCGCGGGTCAGCGAGGTGCAGGCCCGGTTCGTCCACTGGGCAGCCTTTGACACGCCCCCGGCACGCGCCGAGCTCGATCGTTTCGAAGCGCTCATGCACTGCGGCGAGCCGGCGCACAGCCGCGCCGAAGGTGAGCTGTTCGTGGTGATGCCACGGTTGGGCACGGTGTCGCCCTGGGCCAGCAAGGCCACCGACATTGCGCGCAACTGCGGCGTGGTGTTGCACCGGGTGGAGCGCGTCACCGAGTTCCACTTGAAACTCAAGGGCGGCTTGCTCAGCGCGGCCAAGCCCTTGTCTGCCGACGAGCGCAGCGCCCTGGCGGCCCTGCTGCACGACCGCATGACCGAGAGCGTGGCGGCAGAGCGTGCCGCTGCAGCGCATCTGTTCGACGCCGTCGATGCCCCGCCGCTGGTGCATGTCGATGTGCTGGGCGTGGGGCGCACAGCCCTGGTGCAGGCCAACGTCGAGTTCGGCCTGGCCTTGTCGGACGACGAGATCGACTACCTGGTCGACGCGTTCAAGGCCCTGGGCCGCAACCCCAGCGATGTCGAGCTGATGATGTTTGCGCAGGCCAACAGCGAGCACTGCCGGCACAAGATCTTCAACGCGCGTTTCACCATCAACGGCGCGGCCATGCCGCACACCTTGTTCGGCATGATCCGCAACACCGAAGCCGTGTCGCCCCAGCACAGCATCGTGGCCTACAGCGACAACGCCTCGGTCATGCAAGGCGGCCCCGTGCAGCGCTGGCTGCCGCAGGGCTTCACCAACGCGCCGCTGTACGGCCCGCGCGACGAAGTGGCGCATGTGCTGATGAAGGTGGAGACGCACAACCACCCCACGGCCATCTCACCCTTCCCCGGCGCCAGCACGGGCGCGGGTGGCGAGATTCGCGACGAGGGTGCGGTAGGTCGCGGGGCACGTCCCAAGGCGGGGTTGACGGGCTTCAGCGTCAGCAACCTGCATCTGCCGCAGACCAGCGAGCCCTGGGAGCAGTCCCCCATCGGCAAGCCCGAGCACATCGCCAGCGCCTTGCAGATCATGGTCGAAGGGCCGCTGGGCGGCGCGGCCTTCAACAACGAATTCGGCCGGCCCAACCTGTGCGGCTACTTTCGCGTCTTCGAGCAGACCGTGGCCGGCGTGCGCCGCGGCTATCACAAGCCCATCATGATTGCCGGCGGCCTGGGCCAGATCAGTGCGGCCAACACCCACAAGCGGCCCTTTGGCGCCGGCACGCTGCTGGTGCAGCTCGGCGGGCCCGGCATGCGCATCGGCGTGGGTGGCGGCGCGGCGAGCTCCATGGCCGCGGGCAGCAACGCGCAGGCGCTGGACTTCGACTCGGTGCAGCGTGGCAACCCGGAGATCCAGCGCCGGGCGCAGGAGGTCATCAACCACTGCACGGCACTGGGTGTGATGAGCCCCATCCTGGCCATCCACGACGTCGGTGCCGGCGGCATCAGCAATGCCTTCCCCGAACTGGTGGACGGCGCGGGGCAGGGCGCCGTGTTCGACCTGCGTCGGGTGCCGCTGGAAGAAAGCGGCCTGGCGCCCAAGGACATCTGGTGCAACGAAAGCCAGGAGCGGTATGTGCTGGCGGTCAACCCCGACCTGATGCCGCTGTTCGAGCAGATGTGCCAGCGCGAGCGTTGCCCCTTTGCGGTGGTCGGCGTGGCCACGGCGGCGCGCGACCTGGTGGTTGAAGACGGCCCGGGTGTAGACGGGAAGAGACAGCGCGTGATCGACATGCCCATGGAAGTGCTGCTGGGCAAGCCACCGCGCGTGCACCGCGAGGTGCAGCGCGTGGCGCGGCAAGGCACGCCGCTGGCGCTGACCGGCGTGAAGCTGGAACAGGTGGCGCTGGACGTGCTGCGCCACCCCACCGTGGCCAGCAAGCGTTTCCTCATCACCATCGGCGACCGCACCGTGGGTGGCCTGAGCCACCGCGACCCCATGGTCGGCCCCTGGCAGGTGCCGGTGGCCGATTGCGCCGTGACGCTGGCCGACTTTGTGGGCTTTCGCGGCGAGGCCATGAGCCTGGGCGAGCGCACGCCGCTGGCGGCGCTGAACGCACCGGCGTCGGGCCGCATGGCGGTGGGCGAGGCCATCACCAACCTGCTGGCCGCGCCCATCACGCTGGACCGCGTCAAGCTCAGCGCCAACTGGATGGCGGCCTGCGGCGAGCCCGGCGAAGACGCCGCGCTCTACGACACCGTGCATGCCATCGGCATGGAGCTGTGCCCTGCCTTGGGCATCGGCATCCCGGTGGGCAAGGATTCGCTGTCCATGCGCACGCGCTGGGGCGACGGCGAAACGGCAAAGCAGGTCACAGCGCCGGTATCGCTGATCGTGACGGCCTTCGCCACGCTGGACGACGTGCGTGGCACGCTCACACCGCAACTGCAGGCAGGCGACAGCACGCTGGTGCTGGTCGATCTGGGGGCAGGCCGGCGGCGCCTGGGCGGCTCGATGCTGGCCCAGGTGCTGGGCCAGTTTGGCGACGAGGTGCCCGATCTCGACGACCCGCAGGCGCTGAAGTCCCTGGTGGCTGCCGTGAACGAACTGCGCGCCCAGGGCCGATTGCTGGCCTACCACGACCGCAGCGACGGCGGCCTGTGGGCGAGTGTGTGCGAGATGGCCTTTGCCGGGCACCTGGGTGTGAGCCTGAACGTGGACATCCTGGTCACCGAAGGCGACGGCATTGTCGACAGCCGCGCCGAAGTCGGCGACACCAAAAACTGGGCCAGCCAGGTCGGTGAGCGCCGCAACGAGCTGACATTGGCCGCGCTGTTCAACGAAGAGCTGGGCGCCGTGCTGCAGCTGCGCAGCGCCGAGCGCGACCAGGTCATGGCCACGTTGCGCAAGCACGGCCTGTCGCGCCACGCACACGTCATCGGCAAGACCAACCCGCGCGGCGTGATGGAAGTCTGGCGCGACGCCAAGCTGCAATTCACCGCACCGCTGCAGGCCTTGCACCAGCAATGGGATGACGTCAGCTGGCGCATCAATCGGCTGCGCGACAACCCCGCCTGTGCCGATGCAGAACACGCGGCCGCCGGTGCGCCTGACGACCCCGGCCTGCACCTGCATCTCAGCTTCGATGCGACCATTGATGTGGCCGCGCCCTTTGTCGCCGCCGCCCGCTCGGCGCGGCCCGCGGTGGCCATCCTGCGCGAGCAGGGAGTGAACTCGCATGTCGAGATGAGCCACGTCATGGCCCGCGCCGGCTTTGACACTTTTGATGTGCACATGAGCGACCTGCAGTCCGGCCGCGCCCGGCTGGACCAGTTCCAGGGCCTGGTGGCCTGCGGCGGCTTCAGCTACGGCGACACCCTGGGTGCAGGCGAGGGCTGGGCGCGCTCCATCCTGTTCAACCCGGCGCTGGCCGAAGCCTTTGCGGCCTTCTTCAACCGCCGCGACAGCTTCGCCCTGGGCGTGTGCAACGGCTGCCAGATGATGGCCGCACTCAGCGCCATCATCCCCGGCGCGCAAGACTGGCCGCGCTTCACGCGCAACGCCAGCCAGCAGTTCGAAGCCCGCTTGTCGCTGGTCGAAGTGCTGGACAGCCCCAGCCTGTTCTTCACCGGCATGGCCGGCAGCCGCATCCCCATTGCCGTGGCCCATGGCGAGGGCCGGGCCGACTTTTCCCAGCGTGGTGACGCGACCCGGGTGCAGCGCGCGATGCGCTTTGTCGACCACCACGGCAGCGCCACGGAGGCGTACCCGGCCAACCCCAACGGCAGCCCGGAAGGCTTGACGGCGGTCACCACCGCCGACGGCCGCTTCACTGCCCTGATGCCGCACCCCGAGCGCGTGTCGCGCAACGTGCAGATGAGCTGGTCGGGCGGCGATGTGACCGCGCTGAGCCCCTGGGCGCGCATGTTCAGCAACGCGCGTCGCTGGGTGGATTGAGCACGACGGCGGCAGTCGCCCAGCCATGAAAAATGGGCCCTCGCGGGCCCCTCGGTGTGAGTTTCGTGAAGTTCAGTGCGCCTGCTCGATACCGGCGATGGCCCAGGTGCGGCTGTCGTCCAGCGGTTTGACCAAATGCCAGACCTCGTTGACATCGCTGGGCGCGGCACCCTTTTCTTCGACCACCTGGCCGCGGAAGCGCACGCTGACGATCTGGCGCTCGGCGTCGTTCGTCACGTCAAGCACCTCGGCTTCGATCTTCAGCACGTCGGTGTGCTGCGCGGTGGTGCCACGCTCCTGAATCTCCAGACGCAACTCCGCGAACAGTTCGGGGGTGGTGAAGGTGCGCAGGTCGTTCAGGTCGGACGTGTCGTTGGCGGCTTGCAAGCGGATGAAGATCAGCTTGGCCGTGCGCGCAAAGCCCTCGGAGTCAAAGCTGGCCGGCACAAAGGCCGCGGCCACGGCGGGCTTGACGGGTGCAGCAGCGGCCACCGGCTCGCTGGGGGCGAGCTCGGCAGGCGCCATCGCCGGCGCTTGGGCAGCGGAGGTTGAACCACCACCGGCAGGCCAGGCGACTTGCCCGGTGGGGCCGGAAGTACCCGGTGCACCGGCGCCGGCCAGGGCCGAACGCTGGCTGTTGGCGCCACTGAAGCGCCGTACCAGGAACATGACCACCACCACGGCCACGATGCCCAGCAGCGCCATCATCATGAAGTTGGCGAATTCCGCGCCCAGCCCCATCGAGCTGAACAGCGCTGCCAAGCCCAGGCCGGCGGCCAGGCCGGCCAGCGGCCCCATCCACGAACGCTTGCCAGCGGCCGCAGCGGCGGGCGCGGCCGCGGCGGCGGGCGCACCGGCCGTGGTGGCCTGGTTCGCCGGGGTGGCCGGCGTGGACGGAGGGGTCTGCGGGTTGGTGCGTGCAGGCATGTCGCGCTGCATGCCTTGCGACTTGCCCGAGCCCAGGCGCTTGGCCTCGGACACCGCGGGCACGCCAGCAGCAACCATCGCCACCACCAGGGCACCGATCAGCCATGTCTTCATGTCATCAATCCTTTGGTCAGGGTAGGGCGTGGAACATCCACGCCCAAGTGCGGAGTGTGAAGCATACGCGGGGCAGCGCCTAAAGCCAGGCCGGCAAGACCCCTACAGACCTGTGTCATCGGCAGCCCAGGGCTGTTTGAATAGGGTGCAATGTGTTGTTGCGCAACGGCACAATCCGACACATGTCACGCCTCGTTGCTTGGACCTTTGCATGGGCCGCCGCCGCCGCACTGGCGCAGGCTCCCGCGCCGGTGTCTGACAAGGCCTTCGAGCGCGAGCTGTACAAGACCCGCTTCGAGCACGAGGTCGCTTTCCGCGCCGCGGCCATCGAGGTGGCCTGGGCCGCAGAGAAGGTTTGCGACACCACCATCGAGATCGAGCCCTTTGTGCTGCTGTCGGTGCATTCGCTGCGGCGCAGCCTGTCCGACAGCCACATGGTCATCTTCCGCCAAGTGACGGGCATGGACGAGAAGTGGCGCGTCGTCTGGCTCGACGAAGGCGCGCCCGACGAGCTGAAGGTCGGCCAGGCGGTGGTGGCTGTCAACGGGCGGCCACTGCCCGGGGGCAGCACCAAGTTCGAGATGAACGCCTGGTTCCGGGGCGGTTCCATCGTCAGCCGCGACGACCAGGCATTCTGGGACGTGATGCTGGCCGCCCGCAAGGAGGCCAAGGACGGCAAGCCCATGGTGGTGACGCTGGAAGACGGCCGCAAGCTCACCGTCGACACCCAGACGGGATGCGCCGGCAGCGTCACCGCCAGTTCCTTCGACGCCGACCCCGATGTGTTCTGGCGCCAGGGCAACACCCGGGCCAAGATTCCCGCCAACGCCATGCTCGAAGCGCGCAGCAAGGACGAGTTTCGTTGGCTGGCGGCCTTTGGCACGTACTTCCAGGCCAGCCAGCGCGCCATTCAGCGGGTCAGGCAGGCCGACAACATGAGCAACGGTTTTGTCGTCGGCAAGGTGCTGATGATGGCCGTGCCGGGTGCCGGCATGCTGTTGTCTGCCGCCGAGGCCCAGGCCGAGAAGGCGCTTACCGTGGACAGCATCGTGGGCGACGCCGACCTGTTTGCCAACGAGGTGGTGGCCGCCATGGGCGGTGACCCCGCGGCCGGCCTGCGGTTTTCTGAACGCATGCTGGCGCAGCAAATGAAGGTAGACGCGGTGCTGATGGACGAGTTCCGCCGCTCCAACGCCGCCGAGCATGTGCGCCGACTGAAGGCACTGCGCGCCGGTCAGGCCGAGCGCGAACGCGCCGAGGCGCTGGCCCAGGAGGAGGCCCAGAAGGCACCATTGAAACTGCGCTGAGTGCCCACGTGCTGCCGGTGGCGTCACGAAGGGCCGGCTGGGTGGGATCAGGCCCCGGCCAGCAGCCCCAGCCACTCGTGCAGCACAGTGCGCGTGTGCTCGAAGCCCTCGGCGGTGGGCAGCCAATCACTTGCGATCAAGGGACCGCCAGCGCGCACACCGACCGGCGCTGCGGTGAGCCGCAGGGCGGCGCCGGCGGCGGGCGTGGCTTGAGTGAAGTTCCTCAGTGCCCGCTTCATGTGGTAGGCGTGGCTGACGAGCACGATGTGCTCTATGCCCTGGGATTGCAGCAGGGCCACGGTGAAGAGCGCGTTTTCGCGCGTGTCGCGCGAGCGGCCTTCTTGCCAGCGCAGTTTGTGGCCGAACTCGCGCTCGGTGATACGCGAGGCGATCTCGGCCTCGGTGTTGCCGTCGGGCGCACCGTGGCCGATGCCGCCACTGAAGGCCAGCGGCAGGTCGGTCTCGCGCGACAACCAGATGCCGTAGCGCAAGCGCTCCACGCTACGCGCCTTGAGCGTGGACACGCCGTACTCGGGCGCCAGCGCCCAGCGGCCGCTGCCCAGCACCACCACGGCCGTTCGCGGCGCACGCTTGAGCTCGGCGATGTCGCCCTTGTTCAGCGCTCGCGGCGGCTGCAGCAGCGCCTGGTTGAGCAAGTGCCCCACCGCGGTCGTGCTCGACAACCAGATGCCCAGCGTGCCCAGCAACACCATCACCCAGGCCAGCAGGCGGCGGCGGAACATCAGCCGCGCTCCTGCCAGCGTCAACAGCAAGAACGGCAAGGGTGGCATCACCAGCGTGGTGAACAAAGGCTTCAAGCCCTCCAGGCCCAGCGTCAACAGCAGGTCGTTCACAGGGCGAGGCCGGTCAGGGCGGTCAGAAGAACGCCTGCAGGCCCGTCTGCGCGCGGCCCAGAATCAGCGCGTGCACGTCGTGCGTGCCTTCGTAGGTGTTGACGGTTTCCAGGTTGATCATGTGGCGAATGACGTGGTACTCGTCATGAATGCCGTTGCCGCCGTGCATGTCGCGCGCCTGGCGGGCGATGTCCAGCGCCTTGCCGCAGCTGTTGCGCTTGATGAGGCTGATCATCTCCGGCGCCGCGCGGCCCTCGTCCATCAGGCGGCCCACGCGCAGCACCGACTGCAGGCCCAGCGTAACTTCAGTCTGCATGTCGGCCAGCTTCTTCTGGATGAGCTGGTTGGCCGCCAGCGGGCGGCCGAACTGCTGGCGGTCCAGCGTGTATTGGCGCGCGGCGTGCCAGCAGAACTCGGCCGCGCCCAGCGCACCCCAGGCGATGCCGAAGCGGGCCTTGTTGAGGCAACCGAAAGGGCCCTTCAGACCGTTCACGCCCGGCAGCAGGTTGGCCTCGGGAACAAACACGTCGTCCATCACGATCTCGCCGGTGATGCTGGCGCGTAGGCTCATCTTGCCTTCGATCTTGGGCGCCGACAGGCCCTGCATGCCGCGTTCGAGGATGAAGCCGTGGATGCTTTCCTGGCCGCCCACCTTGCCGTCCGGGTCCTCCTTCTTGGCCCAGACGATGAAGACATCGGCGATGGGGCTGTTGGTGATCCACATCTTGCTGCCCTTGAGCAGGTAGCCGCCGTCCACCGGGCGCGCGCGCGTGAGCATGCCGGCCGGGTCGCTGCCGTGGTTGGGCTCGGTCAGGCCGAAGCAGCCTATCCATTCGCCCGTGGCCAGGCGCGGCAGGTACTTCTGGCGCTGGGTCTCGCTGCCGTAGGCGTGGATGGGGTGCATGACGAGCGAGCTCTGCACGCTCATGGCGCTGCGGTAGCCGGAGTCAACGCGCTCGACCTCGCGCGCGACAAGCCCGTAGCACACGTGGTTCAGCCCGGCGCAGCCGTAGCCTTCTATGGTGCTGCCCAACAGGCCGTGTGCACCCATCTCGTTCATGATCTCGCGGTCGAAGTGCTCGTGCCGTGCGGCCATCAGCACGCGGGTCTGCAAGCGCTCTTGGCAGTAGGCATGGGCGGCGTCGCGCACGGCGCGTTCATCGTCTTGCAACTGGCTGTCGAAGGCAAAAGGGTCATCCCACTGGAACTTGGACGTCATGACGGGCGGCTCCTGATAATCGCCTGCGCAGTGTAAGGAAGTCGGCATGCCTGCCGACCCTGGGCTTTGAGACTTGGAAATGCAGCATGAATCATCAAGAGATCACCCTGGGCGGCGGCTGCTTCTGGTGCCTGGAAGCGGTGTACGAGCTTGTGGACGGCGTGCTCGCCGTGCAAAGTGGGTACAGCAACGGGCAGGTGAAGAACCCCAGCTATGCCCAGGTGTGCGAGGGCAACACCGGCCACAACGAGGTGGTGCGCGTGAGCTTTGACGCCGACAGCATCAGCCTGCGTGAAGTGCTGGAGATCTTCTTCAACCTCCACGACCCCACCACACTCAACCGCCAGGGCAACGACGTGGGCACGCAATACCGCAGTGGCATTTACGTGCAAGGCGCCGAGCAAGAAGCCGTGGCGCGCGCCGTACTGGCCCAGGCCCAGGCGGCGCATGGCGGCCGGGTTGTGACCGAGGTCCTGGCGCTGGACAACTACTCGGCCGCCGAGGCCTACCACCAGCACTACTTCGCCAACCACCCCGAACAGGGTTACTGCGCCTACGTGGTGGCGCCCAAGGTGGAGAAGTTCCGGCACACCTTCAAGGCGCGGGTCAAGGCCTGAGCTCGCCGCCGGTTGCGGCGACTACGGGCCGAAGGTCGACGGCGGTTCGCTGTCGTGAAAAACCGAGTCCAGTGCCCGGCGCACCAGTTGCCGGCGCCGCCGGAACTCGGGCTCGGGGCCGCTCAGTGCCACGAAGACCGGTGCGCGAAGCAGCCACAGGTCGACCGGCTCTTCGGTGCCGCGCACCTGGTTGCGCAGCCAGTCGAAGCGGGCGTCTGTGAGGTCGGCCAGGGCCTGCATGAAGGTCACCTTCAGCTCGACGAAGGCCCGGCGCGCCGCCAGGCGGGCGTTGCGATCGCCCAGCATGCCGACGTGGGCCTGCGCGGCGGCCTGGGTGTAGTGACGGGGCTCGGCAGTCTGCATCACAGCACACCGAACTGCGAGCGCGGAGCGCGGGTCGGGAAGTGGCGGCTGAGCAGCGCCACCCGGGTTTCGGCCTCGCTCTGCCGGTGGGCCACGCCCACCAGGCGGTAGACCTCGGCCCGCAGGTGCCACAGTTCGCGCAGCGAGTGCGTGGCACCGATGCGGCGGCGCAGCGTGTCGGCATCGTCGCTGTCGATGTCGGCCAGCGTGGCCATGAATTCCATGCGCACGGCGGGCAAGCGGTTGGGTGGCGGCGCGGCGTCTTGCGGCGACGGCGCCAGCAGCCAGAACATCATGCGTTGCCAGCCCGAGTCCGGTGCCTGGCGCAGCGAGGGCGGGCAGACCTCTGTGCGCAGGCTGCTCGGCGCCGCCAATGTCGAGCGGCGGCGCCAGCGGGGCAGAAGTCTGAGTGCGTTCATGACAGGGATATCGGCCAGGTGCTTTCAAAACCTGAGCCGATGGTGGCGCGCCGGGCCGCGCGCAGTGCGCGGAGTAGCGGTCGAATGCCTGGTCAATTTACGCCCCAGGTGGCCGCGCCCCTGGGGCCGACGGCTAGATGCCGGGGTGGTCGATCTTGCGTTGCGCTGTGTACTGCCACCAGGGCCGCGGATCGCCGCCGCGCATGAAATCCACGGCCGCGATGAAGGTGTCCAGCACGCAGGGGTCGTGCCGCTTGCCGGTGGAGCGGCACAGGGCGCGGTAGAGCTGGAAGGCGTCGCGCTCGACCAGCTCGGACGGATGCACGATGCCCAGCAGGCGAAGGTCGCTGGCCAGTGCGGGGCCGATGTTGGGCAGTTGCTCAAGCTGCATGCACTCGGCCGCAGCGCGGGCTTTGCGCAGAGGCAAAGCCCGCGGCGGCCGCAGGCTGGTGACGCTGGGTCGCCGGGCCGCGCCGGGGCTGGCCGGCGCGCGCGGGGGGAGTTCGGCCATGGCTACATCAACATCGTGTTGCGAATCAGGCCCACGGCGATGCCTTCGAGCTCGAAGCTCTCGTCGTCGGGCGCCACCACGATGGTCTGGAAGTCGGGATTCTCGGGGATCAGCTCGATGCCATGACGGGTGCGGCGCAGGCGCTTCACGGTCACGTCGTCACCCAGCCGCGCGACGACGATCTGCCCGGTCTTGGCCTCTTTGGCCTTCTGCACGGCCAGCAAGTCGCCGTCCATAATGCCGGCGTCGCGCATGCTCATGCCGCGCACCTTCAGCAAATAGTCGGGCCGGCGCGGAAACATCGAGGCCTCCATCAGGTAGGTCTGGTCGACATGCTCTTGCGCCAGGATGGGGCTGCCCGCGGCCACCCTGCCAATCAGCGGCAAGCTCAGCTGGGCCAGGCTGGGCAGCGGCAGCATGTACTGTTTGCCGTACTGGCTGAGCCGTGCTTCGTTCAGCGAACGCAGGGTGTCGGACTTCAGGCGGATGCCGCGCGAGGTGCCGCCCACGAGTTCGATCACACCCTTGCGCGCCAGCGCTTGCAGATGTTCTTCGGCGGCGTTGGCCGACTTGAAGCCCAGCTCGGCGGCGATTTCGGCGCGCGTGGGCGGTGCGCCGGTGCGTTCGATGGCGCTTTGCACCAGGTCCAGAATCTGCTGCTGGCGCGGTGTGAGCTTGGGGCTTTCGATCATGCGGGCGCTCCTTGTTGTCAGTGACATCCACGACTGGCGTTTTGTCCAGTAACTGTATTTTCATCCATAAAGCATCGCCATGGCAACTTCCACCCCGCACCTGCTGCTCGTCGCCACCGGCGGCACCATCGCCGGGTGCGCCGCCAGTGCGCAGGAAAACCTGGGCTACCGCAGCGAGCTAAGCGCTGCTGAACTGGTGGCGGCCGTGCCGGCGCTGGCCGGCGTGGCGCTGCGCAGCGTGCAACTGGCGCAGCTGGACAGCAAGGACATGTCGCACGCCGTGTGGCAGGCGCTGGTCAACATGCTGGCGGCGGAGCTGGCGCGCGAGGACGTGACCGGCGTGGTTATCACGCACGGCACAGACACCCTGGAAGAGACGGCGTATTTCCTGCAGCGCGTGCTGGCCCCGGCCAAGCCGGTGGTGATGACGGCAGCCATGCGCCCGGCCACATCACTGCAGGCCGACGGCCCGCAGAACCTGCTCGACGCCGTGACAGTGGCCCAGACCCCCGGCGCGCGTGGCGTGCTGGCCGTGCTGGGCGGCCAGGTGCATGCCGGCGACGAGCTGCGCAAGATCGACGGCTACCGCTTGCAGGCTTTCGATTCGGCGCCTGCCGGCCCGCTGGCGCTGGTGGAAGAGGGCCGCGTGTTGCCCCTGCGCCCGTGGCCCCAGGGCCAGCCGCTGGGCGCGGCCCTGTGCACCCGGCCGCTGGCCGATTGGCCGCGCGTGGCCTGGCTGACCAGCCACGCGGGCTTTGACGCCGCCCTGGTTGACGCCGCCGTGGCCGCCGGATTCCACGGTCTCGTGCTGGCCGGCACTGGCAACGGCACACTGCACGCCGACCTGGAAGCGGCCGCGGCGCGTGCCACGCAAGCGGGCGTCGTACTGCGGCTCAGCACTCGCTGTGCCAGCGGGCGTGTGGTGGGCGACGCGCCACGTGCGGTGCCCGTCAGCCCCACCCACAGCGCGGCGCAAGCGCGTGTGGCGCTGCTGTTGGAGCTGTTGGCGCTGCTCGCGCGATGAGCCTGTGCGCTTGCGGCGGCGATCAGCCGCAGCGGCGGCGCGGCATGGCACCCACTGCCAGCAGGCCGGGCGCCGTGCAGCGCGTCAAACGACGGTGATGTTCACATCGATGTTGCCGCGGGTGGCGTTGCTGTAAGGGCAGACCTCGTGCGCCGCGGCCACCAAGGCCTGGGCCGCTGCCGGGTCCATGCCGGGCACCGTGACAGCCATGTTGACGGCGATGCCAAAGGCGCCGGGCTTGCCGGTCATGGCGCCGATCGATACGTCAGTGCTGATGGAAACGTTCGCCGGCAGGCTGATCTTTTGCCGCGCTGCCACGGCCTTCATGGCGCCGATGAAGCAGGCCGAGTAGCCGGCGGCAAACAACTGCTCGGGGTTGGTGCCCGGGCCGTCGTCACCGCCCAGGGCCTTGGGGGTGGACAGGGTCACGGTCAAGCGCTCGTCGCTGGATTGGGCGGTGCCGGCCCGGCCGCCGGTGGCGGTGGCGTGGGCGGTGTAGGCGGCGGTATCGATGGCCATGGGAAGACTCCTTGCGGTGGTGTGATGCGGCCCACAAGCCGCGTGGTGGGGGAACCGAGCGGAAGGTGCAGAGGGTGCAGAAGTTACGGCGGCGGCTATTGCGCGGCGGCGGTCAGGGCTTCTATCTCGCCTTGCAGTGTCAGCCAGCGTTCTTCGAGCTTGACCACTTCGGCCGCGCTGTGGTTCAGGCGCCGGCCGATGTCGGCGATCTCGGCCGCCGGCAGTTTGCCGCGTGCCAGTTGGGCTTCGAGTTCGCTGCGCTCCTTGGCCAGCACGGTCAGCCGGGTGTCGATCTGCTGGACTTCAGTGCGCAAGGGTCGGGTGCGGTTGGCCAGCACCGATCTGGCTTGGCCGGCTTGTTTGCGGTCGTCACGCCGCGCCGGTGGGGTGCCGCCCTTGGGCACGGGCGCAGTGGACACAGCCGGGGCAGGGGCAGCGCCCGGCACGGGTGGCGGCGGCTGGCCCTTGGCCAGGGCGCGCGACACATCGAGCAGCCACTTCTGGTAGTCGTCCAGGTCGCCATCAAAGGGGCTGACGCCACCGCGCGTGACCAGCCAGAACTCGTCGCACACCTCGCGCAGCAACGACCGGTCGTGGCTGACCAGCATCACCGAGCCTTCAAACTCGTTCAGCGCAATCGACAGCGCTTCACGGGTGTTCAGATCCAGGTGGTTGGTCGGCTCGTCCAGCAGCAGCAGGTTGGGGCGTTGCCAGACGATGGTGGCCATCACCAGCCGGGCCCGCTCACCGCCGGACAGCGTGCCCACGGTCTGGTGCACCATCTCGCCGACAAAGCGGAACTTGCCCAAAAAATCGCGCAGCGATTGCTCACGCGCATCCTGGCCCGACTGCCCACTC
>JANOLY010000469.1:0-4261 GCA_031420055.1 Burkholderiales bacterium
GCCGGCCTGAACCGCGCCGCAAAAGTGCTTGCAGGCGTCTGCCATAGTCAGCGGTGCTTTGACGTGCAAGGATGGAGAACCATGAACGACCTCGCAGCCTGGGTGGGCCGCAGTGAAACGGTGCACGACACCCTGGGACCCACGCCCGTGGCAGCGCTGGCCGCCACACTGGACCACCCCGCCGCGCCCGTTCAGCCAGGCGACGTGTTGCCACCGCTGTGGCACTGGCTGTACTTCCTGCCCCTGCACCGCGCCAGCGACATCGGCCCCGACGGCCATGCCCGGCGCGGCGGTTTCCTGCCGCCAGTGCCACTACCGCGGCGCATGTGGGCGGGCAGCCAGTTCGAGTTCCGCGCCCCGCTGCGCGTGGGCCAGCGTGTGGCGCGCACCAGCACCATCGACAGCGTCACGCACAAGGACGGCCGCACCGGCCCACTCGTGTTTGTCAAGGTGCGCCACGAGCTGCTGGCTGACGGCGCGACGGCACCGATGCTGATCGAGTTCCACGACATCGTCTACCGTGAAGCCAGGCGCGCGGGGGATGTCGAACCCCCACCCCAGCCCGCACCCACTGGTGCCACATGGCAGCGCACCGTCGTGCCCGACGACGTGCTGCTGTTCCGCTACAGCGCGCTCACGTTCAACGGCCACCGCATTCACTACGACCGCAAGTATGTGACCGAGGTCGAGGGCTACCCCGGCCTGGTGGTGCACGGCCCGCTGATCGCCACGCTGCTGCTGGACCTGCTGCGCCGCGAACTGCCAAACGCACAGGTCGCCAGTTTCCAGTTCAAGGCCGTGCGGCCGACCTTCGACCTGCAACCCTTCAGCGTGTGCGGCCGCCGCGATGGCAGCACCGTCACCCTGTGGGCACAAGACCACGAAGGCTGGCTGACGATGCACGCCACCGCCACACTCAACCCCTGAAAGACCACGCCATGGCCTCCACCATCATTGATTCCGCCATCTTCCAAGGCATCTTCAGCAGTGACGCGATGCGTGCAGTGTGGAGCGACGAAAACCGCACCGCGCAGTACATCGCCGTCGAGCGCGCACTGGCCATCGTGCAAGCCCGCCTGGGGCTGATCCCGCAGGAAGCCTGCGACGAAATCGTCAGCCACTGCCATATCGAGCAGATCGACATGGCACGCCTGCGCCAGCAGACCGAACGCATCGGCTACCCCATCCTGGGTGTGGTGACGCAGATCAACCAGCTGTGCCGCGACAAGCTGGGCGAATTCGTGCACTGGGGTGCCACCACGCAAGACATCACCGACACCGCCACCGTGCTGCAGATTCGCCAGGCCCTGGTCATCGTTGATGGCGAACTGGAGGCCATCGCCCAGGCACTGGCCAAGCTGTGCCGCAAACATCGGCTGACGCCCGTCATCGGCCGCAGCAACCTGCAGCAGGCCATCCCCGTGACCTTCGGCTACAAGATGGCCGGCATCCTCAGCGCCGTGCTGCGCCACCGCGAGCGCATTGCACAACTGCGTGAACGCGTGCTGGTGGGTGAATTTGCGGGTGCGGCCGGCACACTGGCCAGCTTGCAGACCAGTGCGATGCAAACCCAGGCCGGGCTGTGCGCCGAGCTGGGCCTGAAGCAGCCGGTGATTGCCTGGCACACCATCCGCGACAACATCGCCGAAGTGGGTGCCGTGCTGGGCCTCATCGGCGGCACGCTGGGCAAGCTCAGCATGGACGTGAAGCTGATGATGCAGACGGAAGTGGCCGAAGTCTTCGAGCCCTACCACCACGGCCGCGGCAGCAGCAGCACGATGCCGCAAAAGCGCAACCCGATTGCCAGCTGCTACATCCATGCCGCCATCAGCGTGGTGCGCCAGCACGCCGCCGCACTGATGGACGCCATGGTGGCCGACCACGAACGCAGCACCGGGCCGTGGGAGATCGAGTGGATCGTGCTGCCGGAAGCCTTTTGCCTGATGGCCGGCGCACTGAAGCAGTCACGCGCCGTGCTGGAAGGCCTGGAAGTGGACGCAGTCGCCATGCGCCGCAACATCGACCTGACCGGTGGCCTGGTGATGAGCGAGGCCGTGATGATGGGCCTGGGCCCCCACATCGGCCGCGAGGTCGCACACGACCTGGTTTACGACATCTGCCGCGACGCCTTGAAGCAGCAGCGCCCGCTGCTGGAGCTGCTGTGCGAAAACGCGCAGATCATGAAACACGTCACCCGCGAGCAGCTGGCTGCCATGTGCGACCCCAACAACTACCTGGGGCAAAGCGGTGTGATGGTGGACCGGGTGTTGGCGCAGATGGCGGGGTGATTGGTGGCCGTCCAGGGCCCGATGGACTGCACAATGAACGTCAGTGACCTCAAATCAACCCTTGGACCCCTGGCGCCTGTCCGTCGCCCCGATGATGGACTGGACCGACCGGCATTGCCGGTTCTTCCACCGCCTGATCACCCGCCGCACCCGGCTGTATACGGAGATGGTGACCAGCGGCGCGCTGCTGCATGGCGACGTGGCGCGGCACCTGGACTTCAGCGGCGAAGAACATCCCGTGGCCTTGCAGCTGGGCGGCAGCGAGCCGGCTGATCTGGCGCACTGCGCGCGGCTGGCCGCGCAGTGGGGCTACGACGAGGTCAACCTGAACTGCGGTTGCCCCAGCGAGCGCGTGCAGCGCGGCGCATTCGGCGCCTGCCTGATGGCCGAGCCGGCGCTGGTGGCCGACTGCATCAAGGCTATGCAGGACGCGGTGAGCTTGCCGGTGACGGTGAAACACCGCATCGGCATCGACCGCAGCGAGGACTACGGCTTCATGCGCGACTTTGTCGGCACCTTGGCAGAACGCGGTGGCTGCCGGGTGTTTGTCGTGCACGCCCGCAACGCCTGGCTGCAAGGCCTGAGCCCGAAAGAAAACCGCGAAGTGCCGCCGCTGCGCCACGAACTGGTGCACAGGTTGAAGGCCGAGTTTCCCGCGCTCACCATCGTCATCAATGGCGGCCTGGCCGACGACGCCGCCATCGCCAGTCAGCTGGCCGTGCTCGACGGGGTGATGGTCGGCCGCCAGGCCTACCACGAGCCTTTTGCCATGGCCACCTGGGACCGCGACTTCTTTGGCGCCACCACGCCGGTGCCCGAGCGCGACCTGGTGGAGCAGCAGTACGTGGCCTACATGTCGCGCATCAGCGCCCTGGGGGTGCCCTGGGCGCATGCCGCGCGCCACATGCTGGGCCTGCGCCATGGCCAGCCGGGCGCGCGGCGCTGGCGGCAGGTGTGGTCGGACCACCGGCTCAAAGACCGATCGCCCGGCGAGGTGCACGGCCTGGCGCAAGCGGCCTTGAAGGCCGCAGTGAAAGCCGAAGCCACGCCCTTGATGCCCTAGCATCCGTGCCCATCCACTCACCTGTTGCGAGGCTCCATGAACACCCCCCCTGTGCTGGCCGTCATCGGCGGCAGCGGCCTGTACGACATGCCGGGGCTGACCGACACGCGCTGGGTCAGCGTGGACACGCCTTGGGGCGCGCCTTCGGACCAGATTTTTCGCGGCCGGCTGGGCAGCACCGAGATGGCCTTTTTGCCGCGCCACGGCCGCGGCCACCGCATTCCGCCGTCGGAAGTGAACTACCGCGCCAACATCGCCGCGCTGAAGAGCCTGGGGGTCACCGATGTGTTGTCGCTCAGCGCCGTGGGCAGCCTGCGGGCTGATCTGCTGCCGGGCACCTTCGTCGTTGTCGACCAGTTCATCGACCGCACCTTCGCGCGCGCCAAGTCGTTCTTCGGCACGGGGCTGGTGGCGCACGTGTCGCTGGCCGACCCGGTGTGTGGCCGGCTGGGCCGGCATGTGGCAGCGGCGCTGAAGACGCAGGGCGTGCCGCATGCGGTGGGCGGAAGCTACCTGGCCATCGAAGGGCCGCAGTTCAGCACGCGCGCCGAGAGCGACTTGTACCGGACGTGGAACTGCAGCGTCATCGGCATGACCAACATGCCCGAGGCCAAGCTGGCGCGCGAGGCCGAGCTTTGTTATGCCAGCGTGGCCATGGTCACCGACTTCGACTGCTGGCACCCGGCGCATGACGCGGTGACGGTGGACGCCATCATCCAGGTGCTGCTGGGCAATGCGCAAACGGCACGCACGTTGGTGGCCGGGCTGGCGGGGGACATCGGTGGCGACGTGCAGGCGCTGGGCTGTGCTTGCAGGCGCGCGCTGGACCACGCGCTCATCACCGCCCCGCAAGCGCGCGACCCAGCGATGGTGGAGATGCTTCGCACTGTCGCCGGCCGCGTGCTCGGCG
>JANOLY010000470.1:0-8469 GCA_031420055.1 Burkholderiales bacterium
GCACCTGGTCGTCGCCAGCGCTGGTGGGCAGCCAAACGGCAGAAAGGCGGCGGAAGGCCGCTTCGAAGTGGGCGCGTTCGTGGCCGATTTCCAGCACCAGCACGCCCCCGGGGTTGAGCGCGCCGCAGGCCTGCGCAAGCAAGTGCCGCACAAAGTCCATGCCGTCGTCGCCGCCATCGGTGTTTCCATCCAGCGCCAGCCGGGGCTCGGCCAAGAACTCGGGCGGCAGCTCGGCCATGGCGCGGCGGTTCACATAGGGCGGGTTGCACAGGATGAGGTCGTAGCGCCCGCGGTGGGCCACGTCCAGCGCGGCCAGACCGTCGCCCTGGTGCAGGGTGATGCGCCCGGCCAGGCCGTGGCGTACGACGTTGCGCTGCGCCACCGCCAGCGCCACGGCGCTGATGTCGCTGGCGTCAACCACGACATCGGGCCAGGCCAGCGCGGCCAGCACGGCCAGGCTGCCGCAGCCGGTGCACAGATCGAGCACGCGCTGCGTGTCGGGTTTCAGCCAAACGTCCAGCGTGCCGTCGGCCAGCGGTTCGGCAATCAGCGATCTGGGCACGATCACGCGCTCGTCCACAAAAAACGGCACGCCCTGCAGCCAGGCCTCTCCGGTCAGGTAGGCCGCCGGCTTTCGCGTGCTGATGCGCTGCGCCACCAGGGCTTCAACGCCGGCCTGCTGCGCTGGCGTCACAGCATCGTCGCCCGTCTAGGCCAAGGCCTCCATGGCCAGGCCCAGGCGCCACAGCACCAGCCAGGCGGCTTCGTCCCAGGCGTTGGTGGTGCCGTGGCCATAGGCCAGGCCGGTGGCCTGAAGCCGCTCGCTCATGGCCTGCACCAGTTCGATGACGGTCATCGCAGGAAGGCCGCCAGCGTGCGCCGGTAGACGTTCTTCAGGGGCTCGATGGCTGCCACATCGACCCGTTCATCGATCTTGTGGATGCTGTCGTTGACAACGCCGAACTCCATCACCTGCGGACAGATCTGGGCGATGAAGCGGCCGTCGGACGTGCCCCCCGTGGTGGACAGGGCCGGCGTGATGCCGCATTCGGCAGCAATGGCAGCCACCAGGGCGTCGCTGAGCGTGCCGGCCGGCGTGAGGAAGGGATCGCCGCCCAGGGTCCAGGCGATGTCGTGGTCGACGCCATGGCGCTGCAGGATGTCGTGCACCCGCGCCTTGAGCAGGTTGGGCGTGGATTCGGTGCTGAAGCGAAAGTTGAAGTCCAGCACCAGCTCGCCGGGGATGACGTTGCCCGCACCGGTGCCGGCGTGGATGTTGCTGACCTGCCAGCCGGTGGGCGGGAAGTGCGCGTTGCCCTCGTCCCAGCGCGTGGCCACCAGTTCGGCCAGCGCCGGGGCCAGCATGTGCAGCGGGTTCAGCGCCAGTTGCGGGTAGGCGATGTGGCCTTGCACGCCGCGCACGGTGAGCCGGCCCGACAGCGTGCCGCGGCGGCCGTTCTTCACCATGTCGCCCAGCCTGTGCACCGAGGTCGGCTCGCCGACGATGCAGGCGTCGATGCGCTGGCCGCGTTCGCGCAGGCGGGCCACCACGTGGCGCGTGCCGTGCAGCGCCGGGCCCTCCTCGTCGCTGGTCAACAGCAAGGCCACGGTGCCGGCATGGTGGCCCTGAGTCTGGGCCACAAACTCCTCGGCGGCCACCACCATGGCGGCCACGGCCGCCTTCATGTCGGCGGCGCCGCGGCCGTACAGCAGGCCGTCACGGTGACTGGGCACAAAGGGGTCGCTGGCCCAGTGTTCCAGCGGGCCGCTGGGCACCACGTCGGTGTGTCCGGCCAGCACCAGGGTCGGTCCTGGGCGGGTGCCCGCGTGTGTGGCCCACAGGTTGCTGACACGCCCGTCCTCGGGGCCGGCAGGCATCGCTTCGCAGACGAAACCGGCGGCCTGCAGCCGCAGGGCGATGAGGTCCTGGCAGCCGCCGTCGGCCGGGGTCACGGATCGGCAGGCGACGAGCGCCTCGGCCAGGCGCAGGGCGCGCATCAGCGCCTCCCCGCCGTCACCGCTTCACGGCCCAGGGCGCTTCGCTGCCCGGCGCCGGGCGACTGTCTTCGGCGCGCACGTCGTAGGTCAGCTCGGTGAAGGTGGCGGTTTCGGACTCTTCCTTCTTGGCCGCGACGCGCGAGATCGGGGCCTGGTCGTTCTGCAGCCGCCACAGCAGGTTGGTCGGCGAGTCGGCGTGCAGCAAGCCCTCGTCGCGAGAGACGATGTCCTCGGCGATCAGCCGCGCAATGTCCTGCTCGAAGGTCTGCGAGCCTTCGGCCATGGACTTCTCCACCGCCTCTTTCACGCTGAACAGGTCGCCCTTGTCGATGAGCTCGGCCACCAGCTTGGTGTTGAGCAGCACTTCGATGGCCGCCACGCGTCCGCCGGCGTTGGCGCGCAGCAGGCGTTGCGAGACCACGGCACGCAGCCCGCTGGACAGGTCCGACAGCAGCGTGGCCCGCGACTCGGGGGTGTAGAACGACATGATGCGGCCCAGCGCGTGGTAGCTGTTGTTGGCGTGCAAGGTGGCCAGCACCAAATGCCCTGACAAGGCATACGACAGCGCCGAAGACATGGTCTCGCGGTCGCGGATCTCGCCGATCATGATCACGTCAGGCGCCTGGCGCAGGGCATTCTTCAGCGCCACTTGCAGGCTCTGCGTGTCGCGCCCCACCTCGCGCTGATTGACCACGCTCTTCTTGTTGCTGAACAGGTACTCGATGGGGTCCTCGATGGTCAGGATGTGGCCCGTCATCTGCGCGTTGCGCCACTCGAGCATCGATGCCAGCGTGGTGCTCTTGCCGGTGCCGGTGGCGCCCACCATCAGGATCAGGCCCCGCTTCTCAGACACCAGCTGCGACAGCAGGGGCGGCATGCCCAAGGATTCGAGCGAAGGAATCTCGATCGGAATGCAACGGAACACCGCAGCGATGGAGCCGCGCTGCTTGAAGGCCGACAGACGAAAGCTGCCCACGCGCGCCAGGCCAATGCCGACGTTGAGCTCGCCGGTGTCGTCGAGCTCTTCCATCTGCTGCGGGGTGAGCAGCTCGGCGAGCAACTGGCGGGTCTGCGCGGTGCTGAGCAGCTGGTCCGACAGCTGCATGATCTGCCCGTGGATCTTGATCAGGATCGGTGTGTTGGCCGACAGGTACACGTCGGAGGCACTCTTCTCCGCCATCAGGCGCAGCACACGTTCCAGGTTGTTCGACATTGCGCGCCTTCACCCGTGGTTGGTTACTCAGGCTCGAAGCAGTTCGTTGATGCTGGTCTTGGCGCGGGTCTGCGCGTCGACTTTTTTCACGATGACCGCGCAGTACAGGCTGTGCGTGCCGTCGGCCGATGGCAAGTTGCCCGACACCACCACCGAGCCCGCCGGGATGCGGCCGTAGCTGACGCTGCCGGTGGCACGGTCGTAGATCTTGGTGCTCTGGCCGATGTACACACCCATCGAGATCACCGAGTTTTCCTCGACGATGACACCCTCGACGACCTCGGAGCGCGCGCCGATGAAGCAGTTGTCTTCGATGATGGTGGGGTTGGCCTGCAGCGGCTCAAGCACGCCGCCGATGCCCACACCGCCCGACAGGTGCACGTTCTTGCCGATCTGGGCGCACGAGCCCACGGTGGCCCAGGTGTCGACCATGGTGCCTTCGTCCACGTAGGCGCCGATGTTCACGTAGCTGGGCATCAGCACCACGTTGCGGCCGATGAAAGCCCCGCGCCGCGCCACGGCCGGCGGCACCACGCGCACGCCGGTGGCGCGCATGGCGGCTTCGTCCAGGTGCGCGAACTTGGTTCGCACCTTGTCGAAGAAGTGCAGGTCGCCCGCCTTGACCACCTGGTTGTCGTTCAGGCGAAAGCTCAGCAGCACCGCTTTCTTGACCCACTGGTTCACGGTCCAGTCGCCGACACCGCGCCGCTCGGCCACACGCAGGCGGCCGGCGTTGAGATCGGCGATGACGCGCTCGACGGCGTCACGCACTTGCGGCGCGTTGACCGCGGAGATCTCGGCGCGGCTCTCCCAGGCCATGTCGATGATGGGTTGAAGCCGGTCCGCGCTGCTCATGAAAAACCTTTGGTAAACAAAACGATGCGCCGGGCTGCTTCAAGGCAGTCGTCGGCAGGGGCCACCAGCGCCATGCGGATGCGCCCCGCGCCGGGGTTGACCCCGTTCACTTCGCGCGCCAGCAGGCTGCCGGGCAAGACCTGCACATTGTATTGAGCGAGCAAGCCCTGGGCGAAGCTGATGTCGTCGATGCCGGCCGCGCGCAGCCGCTCGGGGATGCCGGCCCACAGGTAGAACGCCGCGTCGGGCAGGGCCACGTCCAGCACCTCGGCCAGCAGGGGGGTGACCTGTGCGAATTTGGCCCGGTACAGCGCCCGGTTGGCCGCCACATGGGCCTCGTCGCCCCAGGCGGCGATGCTGGCGCGCTGCACCATGCCGCCCATGGCGCTGCCGTGGTAGGTGCGGTAGAGCAAGAAGGCCTTGATCACGTCGGCGTCGCCGGCCACAAAGCCCGAGCGCAAACCCGGCACGTTGCTGCGCTTGGACAGGCTGGTGAGGGCAACCAGGTTCTTGAAGTCGCCGCGGCCCAAAGCCATGGCGGCTTGCAAGCAGCCCAGCGGCGGCTGGTCGCCGAAGTAAATCTCGGAGTAACACTCGTCACTGGCGATGACAAAGCCGTGGCGCTCGCTCAGCTCGAACAGCTGCTGCCAT
This sequence comes from Burkholderiales bacterium, assembly GCA_031420055.1. Classification (GTDB taxonomy): domain Bacteria; phylum Pseudomonadota; class Gammaproteobacteria; order Burkholderiales; family Burkholderiaceae_C; genus Rubrivivax. Next base: position 4,718 of record JANOLY010000470.1, read on the forward strand.
TCCGACAGCGGCATCACAGCACCCGTGGGGTTGCCCGGCGAACACACGTACAGCAGTTGCGTGCGGGCCCAGGTAGCGTCGTCGACCGCGCCCCAGTCGGCGGCAAAGTTGCGCTGCGGGTCGCTGGCAACGAACACCGTTTGTGCGCCGCCCAGCAGCGCCGCGCCTTCGTAGATTTGATAGAACGGGTTCGGGCAGACCACCGTGGCACCGGGCTTGGAGGGGTCCAGCACCGTTTGCGCCAGCGCAAACAGCGCCTCGCGCGAGCCGTTCACGGGCAGCAACTGCGTGCCGGGGTTGACTGCCACGCCATAGCGGCGTTGCACCCAGGCGGCGATGGCCTGGCGCAAGGCGGGATCGCCCGCCGTGGACGGGTAGACCGACAAAGCGGGCAGCGCCTGCACGTGCGCTGGTTCTATCAACGCCGGCGTGGCATGTTTGGGCTCGCCAATGCCCAGGCTGATGGGGCTGTAGGCGGGGTTGGGCGTGATGCCTTGGCTCAGCTCGCGCCAGCGTTCGAACGGGTAGGGGTGCAGTCGAGCCAGGCGGGGGTTCATGTGCCGGGATTATCCGGGACGCCCCTGGCTACAGCCGCCCCATGCAGCCCACCGCACCGCAGCGGCAGGCCAGCCGCCCTTCGTGGTGGGTCTGGCCGTAGTTCACGGTGATCTCCTGGCCCGGCGCAATCGCGCGCAGGGCGTAGAACTCGACGCGACCGGCGCGTATCGTCAACCGGGCATTGGGCTGGCAGCTGTGGTTGGTGTAGCGCATGGGGTCGGCGCTGTGGCTGAAGTCGATGGCCTTCTTGGCCGAGACTTCCACGATCATGATGCGTTCGCTGCGCGTGGCACGTATGCGGGCCTGGGCCACGCTCAGGCTCTCGCCGCGAATCTCGCCGATCTTCAGCCGCGGTGGGATGGCTTCGGCGGCAAACGCGCCCTGGCCGTCGATGGCGCTGGCGCGCACCTCGACGGCAAACTTCTGGTAGGCCGGTCGCGTTGGCCCCGCTTCAACCGCGGCTGGACGCGCTGCTTTGGGCCGGTCTGGTCGAGGGTGGAGCGCAGGCATTTGGCTGGCCGGTGTGAGGGCTGGAGACGGGGGCGCGATGCTATCATCCAGGCCAACCAGCGCCCCGATGAGGAGCGTTTTTTCTTAATGGAATCAAGTACTTGCGCGCGCCCTGGGGTGTGCAACCAGGCCCCTGACCGCCAATGCGTCTGAACCAGATCAAGCTCTCGGGCTTCAAGTCCTTTGCCGACCCGACCACCTTTCAGCTGCCCGGGCAGCGGGTGGGTGTGGTGGGCCCCAACGGCTGCGGCAAGAGCAACATCATGGACGCCGTGCGCTGGGTGCTGGGCGAGAGCAAGGCCAGCGAACTGCGCGGCGAGAGCATGCAGGACGTGATCTTCAACGGCAGCGGCCAGCGCAAGCCGGCCAGCCGGGCCAGCGTGGAACTCGTCTTCGACAACGCGAAAGCCCGCGCCGGTGGGCAGTGGAACAGCTACGCCGAAATCGCCGTTCGCCGCGTGCTCACACGCGACGGCGGCAGCAGCTACTACATCAATGGCCAGCCCGTGCGCCGGCGCGACGTGCAGGACGTGTTTTTGGGCACGGGCCTGGGCCCACGGGCCTACGCCATCATCGGCCAGGGCACCATCAGCCGCATCATCGAAAGCCGGCCTGAAGAGTTGCGCCTGTTCCTCGAAGAAGCCGCTGGCGTCAGCAAGTACAAGGAACGCCGCCGCGAAACCGAGAACCGGCTCAAGGACACGCGCGAAAACCTGACGCGCGTTGACGACATCCTGCGCGAGCTGAACAGCAACCTCGAAAAGCTCGAAAGCCAGGCCGAAGTCGCCACCAAGTACCGCGCCTTGCAGGACCAGGGCACGCTCAAACTGCACCAGCTATGGTTTCTGAAGGCCAGCGACGCTGCCGGCGAAGAAGAACGCGTCAAGGCCGCCGCCGCCGCCGCCACGCTGGCGCTGGAAGCGCGCCTGGCCGAGTTGCGCCATGTCGAGGCCCAGCTCGAACAGGTGCGCCAAGCGCACTACGCCGCCAGCGACGCGCTGCACGACAAGCAGGGCATGCTGGCCGAGGCCGCGCTCGAGGTGAGCCGGCTCGAAGAACGCATCCGCTACGTCGTTGAAGGCCGCCAGCGCGCACAGGCCCGGCTGGCCGAGCTGCAAGCGCAAAACGCGCAGTGGGCCGGGCGCCAGGCCGCGGCCGGCGTGGAGCTGGACGACATTGCGGGGCAGATCGCCACGGCCGAAGAAGATTCCGGCCTGCTGGCTGCGCAGGCTGAAGAACAGGGGCTGGGTTTGCCGGTGTTCGAAGACGCCGTGCGTAGCGCGCAAGCCACCAGCAACGCGCAGCGCGCGCTGGTGACGCAGGTGCAGCAGCAAATCCAGGTGCTGGCCGCCGAAGGCCGCAGCGTGCAAGAGCAGTCGCGCCAGTTGCGTGGCCGGCAGGAGCGGCTGAGCAGCGAACGCCAAGGCCTGCAAGCGCCCGACGTGGCGCGACTGGACGCGTTGGCGGCACAGGAGGCGGGCTCGGCCGAGGCGCTGGAAGTGGTCCAGGCGCGGCTGCATGAACTGTCTGAGCACGTGCCCGCACTGGACGAACAGCGCCGCGAGGCGCAGGCCGCGGTGAACCGCGAATCGGGCAAGCTGGCCGACATCGCCGCGCGCCTGGAGGCCCTGCGCGCCTTGCAGGAGAAAGTGCAGACCGAAGGCAAGCTCAAGCCCTGGCTGGACCGCCATGGCCTGAGCGGCCTGGCCGGGCTATGGACACAGGTTCACATCGAGACCGGCTGGGAAACCGCGCTGGAGTCTTCGCTGCGCGAGCGCTTGAGCGCCCTGTCCATAGTCAAGCTTGACATGGCGCGTGCCTTCGCTGCCGACGCGCCGCCGGCCAAGCTGGCCTTCTACGCCTTGCCCGCTGGCGCCATCAGTCCCAGCCACCACACCCTGCCGCGCCTGGCCGGGCTGCTGCGGCTGAGTGATGCCGGCCTGCAAGCGCTGCTCAACGACTGGCTGGAAGGCGTCTACACCGCAGACAGCGTCGAGGCGGCGCTGGCCGCGCGAGGCAAGCTCACGCACGGCGAAGTCATCGTGACGCGCGAAGGCCACGCCGTGTCGCAGCACGCGGTGAGCTTTTACGCGCCCGACTCCGAACAGGCCGGCATGCTGGCGCGTGCGCAGGAAATCGAGAACCTGTCGCGCCAGCAGCGCGCCCAGGCGCTGATGTCTGACGACGCCAAGAGCCAGTCGGTGCGTCTGGAAGCCGCCTACACCGAGGCCTCGCAACGCCTGCAGACCGCGCGGCGTGAAGCGGCCGACGCGCAGAACCGCGCCCACGGGCTGAACGTGGAGCTGTTGCGCCTGCGCCAGCAGTCCGACGCCGCCAGCTCGCGGCGCGACCAGCTTGCTGGGGAGTTGGCTGAAGTGCAGGCGCAACTTGAGATGCTGGACGAACGACGGGCCAGTGACGAAGCCCGTTTCGAGTCGCTGGACATCGACCTGGGCCAGGCGCAGGAACGCCACGCCGAGCTGGACGACGCCGTCATCGCCGCCGAGCGCCAGCTGGCCGACGCGCGTGAACAACAACGCAGCCTGGAGCGCCAGGCCCAGGAAGCACAGTTCCAGGCCCGCACCCTGGCCGCCAGGCAGGCTGAACTGCAGCGCAGCGTGCAGACGGCAGCAGCGCAAGTGGCGGCCAACGAGCAAGCCAGCGGCCAGCTAGCGCAAGAACTG
>JANOLY010000471.1:0-3110 GCA_031420055.1 Burkholderiales bacterium
TCCGCCAAAGCAGGGTTTGCTGGCACTGTGACGATGGTGTCGGCGTCCGTCACCGGCGCGGCTTCAGGCGTCGGCCGCGCAGCGCCCGGTGAATCGCTGCCGATCTCCGCCTCGCCCATCTTGCCAGCCACCTGCTCGACGCTGTGCATGAACTGCGACAGCCGCGTGCCCTGCAGGAAGACCTCACTCTCGCCACCGTCCAGCACGCCGGCAAAGAGCGCCTTCTTGAACGCCAGCACCGACAGCATGCCTTCTTCGATGCTGCCCTGGCCGATGAGATTGATGACCTGCACACCGCGCGTCTGGCCCATGCGGTGGACACGGCCGACGCGCTGTTCCAGCACCGCCGGGTTCCACGGCACGTCCATGTTCACGACCACGGCTGCGGCGTGCTGCAGGTTCAGGCCCACGCCGCCGGCATCGGTGGCCAGGAACAGGCGGCAGTGCTCATCGCTGTGAAAACGTTCGATCAGCGCACCGCGCTGCTCACCCGGCACGCTGCCGTTGAAGAGCACATGGCCCCAGTCGCGCTGACCTTTGTTCTCACCTTTGCCCTCACCTTGGCGGCCTCCCAGCCGGCGCACGATCAGCGTGTGCGTCAGCAGCCACTGGCTGAAGACCACGGCCTTGGTGCCGGGCGTCTGGAACAAGTCGTCCAGCAGCGTCATCAGCTCATCAACTTTGTTGCCGTGGTCACTCTGGTGGTCAAGCAGGTGGGTGCTGATGCAAGACATGCGCATGTTCTGCAACGCACATTGCAGGCGCCGCTGGTCGGTGTCCGACAGGTAGCCGGTCTTGCGCCAGCGCGACACGATGCGCGTCACGATGAGGCCGTTCTCGTCATGGTGCACGCGCTGCTCGGGCGTTAGCGGCACGAAGATGCGCTGGTCCACCCGTTCGGGCAACTGCATCAGCACCTCGGCCTTGCGACGGCGCAGCAGCAGTGGCGCCAGCGTCTGGCTGATGCGGTTGAGCGCGCGGTAGCCGATGACGCGGCCGGCCTCGTCGCGCTGCTGGTGTTCATCCAGCAAGCGCCAGGTCGGGCCCAGGCGGTGCTGATCGACAAACTGCACGATCGAGATCAATTCTTCGAGCCGGTTTTCCAGCGGCGTGCCCGTCAATACCACGGCGTAAGGGCTGCTGATGCGCTTCAAGGCGCGGGCGGCTTGTGTGTTCCAGTTCTTGATGCGCTGGGCTTCGTCGGCCACCACCAGGTCGGGCGCCCAGGCCTCGATCAGGTCGGCGTCGCGGGCCAGGGTTTCGTAGTGAACGATCTTGCAGAACACGTCTTCGGCGTACTGTGCCTGGCGCTGTGCGCGCAGGCCGTGGATGACCTGCGCCGGGCGCTCGGTGAAGCGTGCGAACTCGTTCTTCCACTGGTGCTTGAGCGATGTCGGGCACACCACCAGCACACGCCGCACGCCGAAGTGCAGCGCCAGCAACTCGGCTGCTGCAATGGCTTGCGCGGTCTTGCCCAGGCCCATTTCGTCGCCAATGAGCGCGCGACCGGCGCGCACGGCAAAGAGCGCACCTTCAGCCTGGTAGGGGTAGAGCTTGACCTTCAGCAGCTTGGCCAGCGCCTTGTCGGCAGCGCCCTTGGGGTAGGCGTCGGCCAGTGTCTGGCGGCGCTGCTCAGCGTCGCGCAACTGGGCGGTGTATTGCCACACCGCGTCTTCGCAACGCAGCACATGGCCCGACTTCTGCGCCGCTTGCAGCAGGCCCTGCAACTGGTCGATGTGCTCGACCGGCAAGGCCCAGTCCTGCTCCGCATCGAAGAGCGTGCGCGCCAGTGCCAGCAACTTGGGTGGGCACGCGCTACCAGGGTGGAAGCGCACACGGCGCGCGCCGGCGTGGTCGAGCCGAATCTCGCTGTGCTCAGGCGTGTGGCCGGCGGCCAGCGCCGCCTTGCCACCACGGCGCCTGGTCAAGCGGGCGAGCGTGAATTCGATGTGCTTGCAGGTGCCCAGGTGGTTGGTGGCGTAGTCCAGGCAGGTGCAGCTGTTGTCACCCGCCGCGCGGCCCCGGATGACCACGCGGTAGCTGGTGCCGCTGGCCGGGTTGTGGACCCGGAATTCGGAGAACACCGGCGCGACGCCCAGGTTGTCGAGCCCGAATTCCTGCTCGCGACCGAACTGCTGGCGCAGCGCAGCCTGCCAGTCGGCCACCGGCAATTCGGCCGGGCGGCGGGTGCGTGACAGGCGCGGCGGCTGGGTCGCCTTGGGCGCAGTGCCACGCTTGGGGCCTGGGTTGACTTTGCGGGCTCTGGATTCCCGGCCGGGTGCGAGGTGCTTGCTCTGATTGGCGTTGCGTGGGTCTGGCATGACGCGAAGGCGGCTGGGCCGGCAGTGGCGGGGCATTCATTCTCGCGCGGCCGAACGGTTGCCGGTTTCAGGATCAATCGATATAGACGGCGCCGGCACCGCGCGCCGCCCAGGTCTTCCGCCCGGTGTACTGATCGCTTAGTGACTTTTACCTAAGTTTAGATAAATTATCCGGAAACAGATACTCTGAGATAAAGTGATCCACTTTCCCCGTGAAGCGCTGGCGCAAGAACTCGTGGCAGCACTGCGGGGTCAAGCCGTCTTTGGCGACGCGCACAACGGCCTGTTCTTGGCCGCACCCCGCCGCACGGGCAAGTCCACCTTCCTGCAGGCAGACCTGAAGCCAGCGCTCGAGGCGGCCGGCACGGTGGTGGCCTACGTGGACCTATGGGCCGACCCCCGGCGCGACCCTGGCGCGCTGATCGCAGACGCCATCGCGCGGGCGCTAGCGCCGAGGCTGGGCGTGGTGAGCCGCGCGGCCAAGGCGGCCGGCCTGGACAGCGTGACGATCGCCGGCACGCTGAAAATCGACGTCAGCAAGATCGGCAAGATCGACGGCGTGACCCTGCCCGATGCCTTGCGTGCGCTGCACGAGGCCGCCAAGGCGCCGGTGGCGCTGGTCGTGGACGAGGCGCAACACGCACTCACCAGCGAGGCCGGTGAGGCCACGATGTCGGCGCTGAAGTCCGCCCGCGACCAGCTCAACCGGCCAGGCGAGGTGAACCTGATGCTGGTGATGTCAGGCTCCGATCGCGACAAGCTGCTGCGCCTGGTCAACACCAACGGCGC
>JANOLY010000472.1:0-14956 GCA_031420055.1 Burkholderiales bacterium
GTATCCAGAGCATCCAGAACTTCAGGCCGCCGCACTCACGCGCCTCGTCGGCGGTGCCCGCGAATTGCTGACGTTCTGGTCGGCAGCGCAGGCCTTTGCGGACCGCCACCTGGCGCGCTGAACGGCCGCCCCGGAGGTCGATGGGCGCACCTGTGCTTCGATGCAGTTGCCAGACTGCCTTCTCCGGCTTAGTATTACATTCGTTATAACGGAGCCGACATCATGACCACCCTGAAAATTTCCCGGATCGGCAACTCCCTGGGTGTCATCCTGCCCAAGGAAATCCTGGCCCGGCTGAAGCTGGAAAAGGGCGACACGGTGTTCGTGACCGACACGCCGGGCGGGGTCTCGATCACGCCTTACAGCGACGCCTTCGAGCAGCAGATGGCGGCCGCACGGCGCGTGATGAAGCAGCGCCGCGACGTGTTGCGCGAGTTGGCGAAGTAGCGCCATGGACGCCTGGATTTGGCTCGAGGCCGGTGTGCTGCGTGCGGTGCACGACGAGCAGTTGGCAGAGCACGGGGGCGCGGCGGGCGTGCGGGACAACGGCTTGTTCGAGTCCGCCCTGGCGCGTCCCCGTCAGCTCGCAAGCTATGGCGACCCAGACCTCGCCGACCTCGCTGCGGCCTATGGCTACGGCTTGGCCAAGAACCATCCGTTTGTCGACGGCAACAAGCGCACCGCCTTCGTGGCCGTTGAGTTGTTCATCGACTGCAATGGTCACGCACTGGTGGCCGATGACGCGGACTGCGTGGTCACCATGCTGGCGGTGGCTGCTGGCACGATGGACGAAGCGCAGTTCGCAGACTGGATTCGCCAGCACACCGTGCCGCGCTGACAGCGCCCGCCGTTCAGCCGGCGTGTTGCGCCACGAACTCCGCCTAGGCACTGCGCAGCCCGGTTTCCAGCCCGGTGCGGGCCTTCCAGCCGCCGCCGCATCCGCCGCGATGCGGCCTGTGCGGGCCGTGATCTGTGCAGCCAGCCCCACCAGCGGCGGTTGCGTTCAACGCTCGCGAAAGGCCTCTTGCGACTTCAGCATCGGCCGCAGCAGGTAGCTCAGCACGGTGCGCCGGCCGGTCAGTATCTCCACCGACGCCGTCATGCCCGGCAGCACGGCCAGGGCTTTGTCGCCCGACTGCAAGGTGGCGCTCTCGGCGCGCACCAGGGCGCGGTACCAGGTGCCGTCGGGGGCGGTGGCGCGGTCGGGGTCGCCCAGGGCGTCGGGGCTGATGGACTGCACCACACCCTTCAAGCCGCCGAACACGGTGTACTCGTAGGCGCTGAGCTTGATCTGCACGTCCTGCCCGACCTTGATGAAGCCGATGTCAGCGGGCCGTATGCGCGCCTCCAGCAGCACGCGTGGCCCGAGCTGCACGATCTCCATGATGGGCGAGCCCGCCGTCACCACACCGCCCACGGTGTTGCTGCGTATCTGCTTGACCATGCCGCGCACCGGCGAGGTCAGCGTCGAGCGGCGCAGCGCGTCGTCGCGAACCACCATCTGCTCTTCCAGCTGCGACAGCTCGGTGCGCACACGCACCAGCTCGGCACTGGCGTCCTGGCGGAAGCGGTTGATGCGTTCCTGGTTCTGCAAGTTCAGGTCGTTGACCTGGCGGCGCAGGCGCATCACCTCGACCTCGCTCATCAGGCCCTTGGCCGACATGCTCTCGGCCATGGCCAACTCGCGCTGCACCAGCGCCACGCTGCGGCGCGTGCTTTCCACGCCTTCGCTGAGCGATCGCGCGCGGGCGCCGAAGCTGGCCGTCTCTCCTTCGGTGACTTGCTCGGCGCCGTCCAGCTCGGGCGGGAAGCGCAGCGCGCTGCCGCTGGACTCGGCCTGCAGCCGCGCCACGGCCCCGCGCAGCGCGAGCCGGCGCGCCTGGCCTTCGGCCTGCTGGGCCTCGACGCGCGTGGGGTCCAGCAGGGCCAGGGCCTGGCCTTCGACGACCAGTTGGCCTTCGATGACCAGCAGCTCGCGCAGGATGCCGCCTTCCAGGCTGGCGATGACTTGCTCGCGGCCGTCGGGCACGACACGGGCGTTGGCCTTGGTGACGACGTCGACCTGCGCCATGCCGGCCCAGAGCACACCCGTGGCGATGACGGCCAGCATCAGCACCACCGCCCACAGCGCGGCCGATGCGCCCTCGGGCACCAGCGCGCCGTGCACGGGGCTGATGTAGGCCGCGTCACCCGACTGCAACGCTGGCGCGGGCTTGCGGCTGAACAAGCGGCTCAGCGACATGCGCGCAGCGCCGTCTTCATACCGCCGCCTCTTGCTGCAGCGGTTGTGTCGTGGGGTGGCGGTGCAGGTTGCCGGGTGCGTCACCCGCGGCCACCGTGGGTGCGCCCACGGGTGCTGCGCGCGCGCCCGACAAGGCGGCCAGCACCTGGGCCTTGGGCCCGTCCAGCACCACACGCCCGCCATCGACCACCAGCACACGCTGCACCAGTTCCAGCACGGCTGGGCGGTGCGTCACCATCACCAGCGTGCAGTCGCCGCAGGCGGCCTTCAGCTGGCGCAGGAAGGCGACCTCGCTCTGCGCGTCCATCGAACTGGTGGGCTCGTCCATCAGCAAGATGCGCGGCCGCGTCACCAGGCAGCGCGCCAGCGCCACCAACTGGCGCTGGCCACCCGACAGCAGGTTGCCGGCCTCGCCCACGGGCAGCTCCCAGCCTTGCGGGTGCTGGGCGATCAGGCGGTCCAGCCCGGTCAGGCGCGCGACTTCGGCCAGCCGCGCGGGGTCGGCGCCGGGGCGGTCGAGCAGCACGTTGTCGCGCAGGCTGCCCTGGAACAAGCGCGGGTCCTGCGAAACGAAGCCGACGCGGGCGCGGAAGTCGGCCGGGTCGATCTGGCGCAGGTCCATGCCATCGACATCGACCAGGCCCTCGCTGGGCTGGTACAGCCCGGCCAGCAGGCGCAGGATGGTGCTCTTGCCCGAGCCGATGCGGCCCAGCAGCGCGGCGCGTTCACCGGGCTCGAAACGCAGCGTCACGCCCTTGAGCACATTCGGTGCTTCGCGGCCGTCTTCCACCGGGTAGGCGAATCCCACGTCGACCAGGCCGATGCGGCCACTCAGTTCACGCTGCGGCGTGTAGACACGGCCGGCCTCGCGGTCTACCGGGCGCTGCATCACATCGTCCAGCGCCAGCATGGCCGCACGCGCGCCCTGGTAGCGCGTGGCCAGTTGAACCACGCTGGACAAGGGTGCCAAGGCCCGTGTCGAAAACATCACGGCAGCTATGAGTGCGCCGCTGGAGATGACCTGGTCGCCAATGAGGATCACGCCCCAGACCAGGATCACCATGGTCACGAGTTGCTGCGACACCGCCGAGATGCTGCTGGTCCAGCTGCCGATGCTGCGCGAACGCAGCATGGTGTCGGCCGCGGCCGTGGTGGCTTCCTCATACCGGCGCAAGAAGCGGCCCTGCGCGCCAGCGGCCTTGAGGTCTTCCATGCCGTCCACCGCCACGACCAGCACACCGTGCAGGTCGGCTTGCTGCTTGAGGTTGGCCGACATGGCGCGGCGCAGCGCGCCCTGGATCAACGCCGACATCAGCAACAGCAGCGGTATGGCCACCACCAGCACCCAGCCCAGCGGGCCGCCGATGACAAAGGTCATGGCCACGAAGAGAACGATGAAAGGCAGGTCCGACAGCGCCGCCATCGTCGTGGACGAGAAGAACTCGCGCACCTGTTCCACCTGCGCCAGCGTGTGCGAGAAGGCACCCGACGAACGCGGGCGGTGCTCCATGCGCAGCGCCAGCGTCTGCCTGAACAGCGTGGCGCCGACGATCAAGTCAGCCTTGCGCCCGGCGGTGTCGATGAGGTGCGCGCGCAACTGCCGCGCCACCAGGTCGAACACCAGCGCCAGCGCGCTGGCCACGGCCAGTGCGGTGAGCGTGGTCATGGCCTGGTGGGGGATGACCTTGTCGTAGATCACCGAGGTGGCGATGCCCGTCACCAGCATCAACACGTTGGACAGCAGCGAGGCCAGCAGCGCCGCGCGGTAGTGCGGCACAAAGCGGCGCAACGTGCCCCACAGCCAGTGCGTCGCCGGGTCGTGCAGCGGCTGCACACCGGCATTCACAGTGGCCGCGCGCGGCTGCGGCGTGGCCACCAGGGCCAGGCCGGTGTACTCGGCGCCCAGCTCGTCTTCGTGCGCGCTGCAGGCGTGGTGCTCGCGCCCGGGCATGACGATGTCGTAGCGGCGCGCGTCGTTGGCATGCCGGGCTACGACGATGCAGGCGTCGCCTTCTTTCAGCAACAGCACCGCGGGCAGCAGCAGGTGGTGCAGCTCGGCCACGCTGCGCTGCACCAGCCCGGCGCTGAAGCCGGCGTCGCGCAGCGCGCGCAGCGCCTGGTCGGGGCCCACACGGCCCTGCACGGGCAGGCCGGTGAGCAGCGATTCAGGCGTGCGCTCTTGCCCGTGGTGGCGCGTCAGCCAGGCCAGGGCGTGGGCCAGGGCGTCGTTCTCGATGTCCCAACCGCTGATGTTTGCCCCTCGCCCGACGGCTACGTCGGTCGATCCCCCAGGGGGAACGACGGCCGCGGCTCCATGCTCGCCTTCGCGAGCATGGACTGCCGGAGTGCCAGCCGCGTCTCGCGGCTGGCGGGGGCCGGCTTGGGGCGGCCCGGCGCTCGGCCCGCCCGCGCTTGCGGCAGGCGGACCGCGCTCGGTCACAGCATCGTCAGCGACGGACATGGTGCCTGGTCAAGCCCGCGCCGCCAGCGCCAGGCGTTCGAACTCGCACTCGATGTCGCGCACGGTCTGCGGTATGTCGAACAGCGGCGAGCTGCGGCCGTGCTCGGTCAGGTAGCGCCGGTACGAGGCCGCGCGCTGCGGGTGGCAGCCGATGTCCACGGCCAGACCCTCGTAGGCGGCCAGACTGTCGGTGACGAGGTCGGGCAGGCCCACGGCGTGGAGCAAGCTGCCGGCCATGCGCGAGATGTAGGTGCGGCCCGATCGCGTGAGGATGGGCGTGCCCATCCACAGCGCGTCGCTGGCCGTGGTGCCGGCGTTGAAGGGGAAGGTGTCCAGCATCAGGTCGGCCAGCTGGAAGCGCGCCAGGTAGTCCGGCGGCGCGGCGCGCGGCGCAAACACCAGCCGCTCGCGCGCCACGGCGTGCGCGTCGGCCTGGCGCAGCATGTTTTCGCGCGCCGTGTCGTTGTCGGCCAGCAGCCACAGCACGCTGCGCGGCACGGCTTGCAGGATGCGCATCCAGGCCGCGAACATCTCGGCCGTGAACTTGTGGTTGTTGTTGAACGAGCAGTAGACGAAGGCGTCTTCGGGCAGTTGCTGGCTGGCGCGTGTGGGCTGGGCGCCGACCTCGCGCTGGCGGTCGCTGACCTGGTAGCAGTGCGGCACGTAGATGGGCTTTTCGGTGCAGTAGGGCAGCAGCTCGGGCGGCATCACGTAGCGGTCGGCCAGGATCCAGTCCACCCCCGGCAGCGCGGACGTGCCGGGCAGGCCCAGGTAGCTCACCTGCACCGGCGCCGGGCGGTGGCCCAGGATGGCAGGGCGCGCGCCGCTGGTCAGGCCTTGCAGGTCGACCAGCACGTCGATGCCGGCCTGCGCGATCAACTTTGCAGCGGTGTGGTCGTCTACCCCAGCCAGGCGCACATGGTGGTCCAGCGCCTTCAGGATGCGCAGGCGTTGCGGCTGCGCCGACTCGGGCGTCCAGCAAAATCCGAAGACCTCGAAGCGGCTGCGGTCGTGCAGCTCGAACAGCTCGGGCGTGAGCAGGCCCACGGCATGCATCTGCAGGTCGCCCGACAGGTAGCCGATGCGCACCCGACCGCTGCGGCCCCCGCTGCCCGTGCCACCCGCGTGCACCACGGTCGTGTGCATCGCCACGGCAGGCGGCTTGGGCACCTTGTCGTGCACGAAGCGCTGCGCCACCATCAACTGCACGGCAGGGTCGTCGCTGATGCCCATGGTGGCCAGCAGCGAGGTGCCCAGCAGCATCTGGTTGGGCGTGACCGCCCCCACCGGCGCGTAAGGCGGCCAGGCGCACTGCTTCTGGCGGATGTGAACGTAGTGCTGGATGACGTCGAACTGCTCGGCCTTGATTTCCAGGCTGCGCCGCATCAGCGCTTCTGATTCAGCGTAGCGGCGCTGCATCTCCAGCAGGCGCGCGCTGTTGTTCAGCGCGTGCAGGCGGTGCTCTTGCGAGTTGGCGTCGTTGTCGATCACCGAGCCCCACAGCGCCAGGGCCACGGCCACTTCGCCGCGGCGCTCCATCAGGTGGGCCAGATTGAGCTGCGCCGGCGCGAAGCCGGGCGTCAAGTCCAGCGCCTGCAGGTAGCAGGCTTCGGCCTCGGGGTCGCGTTGCAGGCTGGACAGCAGCGTGCCGCGGTTGAAGCAGGCCACATGGCGCATGGGCGAATCGCTGCCGGCAATCCAGCGGCCGTACAGCTGCGCGGCCGCCTCGGCCTGGCCGGCAGCCTGCAAGGTGCCGGCACGGTCCATCAACGCAGCCAGGCTCAGCGTGGCGTCGGACGCGTTAGCGCCGCCGGTGTCGGGCGGGGCCACGGCGGGCGCGATGACGGCAGGTTCCATGCAGCGTTGCGGGTGGGTATCAAGGGGATGTCGGCGATGCTAGGCAGCCGGCCCCGGCGCGTCGCCGGCAATTGCGCCCGGAACACCGGGCTTCTTCGGCAACCCAGGGCAGTGGCGTCGCGCAACCCCTGCCGCGATGCGCCGGAAGTCACGCCGCCCGTCGTTCATGCCCCCACAAGATTCTTCGGGACTGTTGCAATCGGTGACTTGTGGAAAAGTTGGCCGTCGCGCACCGACGCCGCCGGCCCCGAAATCGAATGGACAACCTGTCAACCTGGCTGGTGCTGGGCCTGGTGGCGGCCGCCCTGGTGGCCGTGCTGCTGGGCCTGCGCCTGGTCACCGTGCGCAAGCAGCGCGCGGCACTGGACGCGGCGCGCGCGCTCGCCGACCAACGCCAGCAGCAGGCCGCGCACAACCAGGCGCTGGCCTTGGCCCAGGCGCAGGCCGAAGCCCAGCGCCTGGAGGTCCAGGCCGTTGCCGAGGCCCGCCAGCGCGCCCAGGCTGTGCTGGCCGCCCAGCGGCAGGCGGCAGCGGCCGAGCGCGAAGCCCGCCGCCGCGCTGCTGACGAAGCCGCCAGGCAGCATGCCCAGGAGTTGCTCGACAAGCGCCTGGCCGAGCGCGCCACCGAAGCCGCGGCGCCGGCAGCGCCCGCGCTGCGGGCTGTACGCCCCACACCGGCGCCGCCCATGCCACGCACGCGCGCCGAGACGGTGGTGCTGGTGGCCGACGATTCCAAGGTGGTGCGCGTCAAGATCGGCCGGCTGCTTGAACAGCATGGCTTTCAGGTCATGCTGGCCGAAGACGGGCTGGCGGCACTGCGCCAATTGCATCTGCAAGTTCCCCATGTGCTGCTCACCGACGCCGAGATGCCGGGCATGGACGGTCTGGAGCTAACGCGCAAGGTGCGCAGCCTGTCTCAAATGGCGCATGTGATGGTGCTGATGATCTCTTCGGCCGATACCACCCTGGGCGAGGCGGCCCGCGCCGCCGGGGTGACGGCCCTGCTGGGCAAGCCCTACGCTGAAGACCAGCTGCTGGCCCACCTGGACAGCGTGCGCAGCCTGGCCACGGCGCGCGTTTAGCCAGGCCACGGCAAGAAACAGCCGCCACGGCGCGGCGCAGGGGTTAGTCTTTACCCATCGACGGCCGCTGTTGGCCGTCGTTGCAAGCCACCCCCATGAGCATCCGCCATCTCGACAGCCTGTTGCAACCTGCCTCGGTGGTTGTCATAGGCGCCAGTGACCGGCCCGGCAGCGTGGGCGCCACGGTGTGGAACAACCTTCGCAATGGCGGCTTTGACGGCGCGCTGTACGCCGTCAACCGCAAGCACGCCACGGTCGATGGCGTGAAGGCCTGGCCCAGTGTGGCCGCGCTGCCCCGCACGCCGGAGCTGGCGCTGATCTGCACCCCGCCGGACGGCGTGGCCGGGCTGATCCGCCAACTGGGCGCGCGCGGCACCCACGCGGCTATCGTCATGACCGCAGGGCTGTCGGCGGCGCACAAGAAAGCGATGCTGACAGCCGCGCGCAAACACACCCTGCGCATCCTGGGGCCCAACTGCCTGGGCCTGCTGGCGCCGCACCACGGGCTGAATGCCAGCTTCGCGCAGCGGCCCGCGGCGCCGGGCACCCTGGCCTTCGTGTCGCAGTCGGGCGCGCTGGCCACGGCCATCCTGGACTGGGCACAACCGCGTGGGGTGGGTTTTTCGCAGGTGATCTCGCTGGGCGAGCATGCCGATGTCGACTTCGGCGACCTGCTCGACTACCTGGGCAACGACGCCCGCACCCAGGCCATCCTGCTCTACATCGAAAGTATCCAGACGGCGCGCAAGTTCATGTCGGCGGCACGCGCGGCAGCGCGCAACAAACCGGTCATCGTGGTCAAGGCCGGTCGCTCGCCGCACGGCCAGCAGGCCGCGGCCTCGCACACCGGGGCACTGGCCGGCAGCGACATCGTCTTTGACGCCGCCATCCGCCGCGCCGGCATGCTGCGCGTGGACACGCTGCAAGACCTGTTCACCGCCGCGGCCACCTTGGCCCACTTCAGCAACCCGCCGCTGCGCGGCCTGAACGACGAAGCGCGCGCTGCGCTGGACCGGTTGACGCTGGTCACCAACGGCGGCGGCGCCGGCGTGCTGGCGGCCGACGCCGCGGCGCGGGCGGACGTGGAGCTGGCGGTGCTGGCGCCGGCCACGCTGCAGGCATTGCAGGCGCAGTTGCCGGCGAACTGGTCACACGGCAACCCGGTGGACATCATCGGTGACGCGCCGACAGAGCGTTATGTGGCGGCCCTGCAAACGCTGCTGGGTGACGCCACCACCGGCACGGTGCTGTTCATGCACGCGCCCACCGCCATCGTGCCCAGCGCCGACATCGCCACCGCACTGCTGCCGGGGGTGCGGCGCGAACCCGGCCAATTGCAACGTGTGCTGGCCTGCTGGATGGGCGACCCCTCAGTGCGTGCCGCACGCAGCGCCTTCCAGGACGCCGGCATTCCCTGCTACGACACGCCTGAAGAGGCCGTGCGCGCTTTCGCCATGCTGCGCGACTACCGCCACAACCAGGCGCTGCTGCTCGAGGCCCCGCCGGCCGCTGGCACGCCACCGGTGGCGGACCTGCAGCGCGTGCGCGATGTGGTGGCCTGCGTGCTGGCCGCACGGCGCGAGTGGCTGACCGAGACCGAAGCCAAGTCGGTGCTGCAGGGCTGTGGCATCCCTGTGGTCGCCACCCTGGTGACGGCGACGACAGCCCAGGCGGCTGTTGCCGCGGCCCGCAGCATCGGCTACCCGGTGGCGCTGAAGATCCTGTCGCCGCAAATTACCCACAAGAGCGATGTCGGCGGCGTGGCGCTGAACATCGAGGACGACGCCGCGCTGCGCGCAGCCGCCGCGGCCATGCTGGCGCGCGTGGTGCTGCACCAGCCGCAGGCCGAGATCACCGGCTTCACGGTGCAGCGCATGGTGCGCCGGCCGCGTGCGCTGGAGCTGATCGTTGGCGCCCACGTTGACCCGCTGTTCGGACCGGTGATCCTGTTTGGCCAGGGCGGCACGGCGGTGGAGGTCATCGCCGACCGCGCCGTGGCGCTGCCCCCGCTGAACCCGCCGCTGGCCCGCGCCTTGGTGGCCGGCACGAAGGTGGCGCGCTTGCTGGCAGGGTGGCGCGACGTGCCTGCGGCCGACATGGACGCCATCGTGGCCACGCTGTGCAGCGTGTCAGCCCTGCTGGCCGAGGTGCCAGAGATCGCCGAGCTGGACATCAACCCCTTGCTGGCCGACGCCAGCGGCGTGGTGGCGCTGGACGCCCGCATCCGCGTCAGCGCCAAGGCGCCTGCGGGTGCAGCGGCCTTTGCCATCCGCCCCTATCCGGTCGAGCTGGTGCAAACCGTGCAATGGCGCGATCGCAGCCTGGTGCTGCGCCCCATACGCCCGGAAGACGAAGCCCGGCATCTGGAATTCTTGAACCGGCTGGAGCCCACCGACATCCGCATGCGGGTCTTCTACAGCCGGCAAAGCATAGAGCGCACCGAACTGGCCCGCCTGACCCAGATCGACTACGAACGCGAGATGGCCTTCGTCGCCACGGCCCTGGGCCCCAGCGGCGAGGAAGAAACCCTGGCCGTGGCGCGCGCGGTGACCGACCCCGACAACATCGGCGCCGAATTCGGCATCGTGGTGCGCTCAGACCTCAAGGGCGGCGGTCTGGGCCGGGTGTTGATGGACAAGCTCTTCAACTACCTGCGCCAGCGCGGCACCCAATGCGTACACGCCACGGTACTGAAGGAAAACGCGCGCATGCTGGCGCTGACCCAGGCCATGGGCTTTGTGCGGGGTGCCGAGCAGCCCGACGACGACACCGTCGCGCTGACACTGTGGCTGACCCGCGAGGCGCCCTGAACCGGGCAGGGCGCACAGGCGCCAGCGGCTGGGCGCGCCATACTTGCTGCATGCGCAGCACACCCCCTGTTTCACACACCGCGACCAGCACCCCGCCCGGCGATGACGGCCCGCTGTGGCGCATGCTGCTGGACCCGCGCGGCCGCATCGCCCGGCGCAGCTGGTGGCTGTACGGCGTGGCGCTGCCCATCGGCATGGCTTTGTTGCTGCATACGCTGCTGGGCATCGCGCGGGTGCGGGCCGACACCGCCGAGACCGCCGTCAACCTGCTGCTGTTCTGGCCCACCGTGGCCGTGTCGGCCAAGCGCTGGCACGACCGCGACCAGTCGGCCTGGTGGGTACTGGTGGTGCTGCTGCCCATCGTGGGCTGGTTGTGGGCGCTGTGGTGCAACGGCGTGCTGCGCGGCACGGCCGGGCCCAACCGGTTCGGGCCGGATCCGCTTCACATCAATACCGCCCCGTGATGCCAGCAATGCGCAGGTAGACCGTGGCCACCCAGGCCACCGCTGCGCGCATCAACCAGCCGCGCCAGCCGCGGTGGGCTGGCGGACCCAGCACCTCTTGCGACACGGCAAGGGCCGCCTCGAAGCGTTGCGCCAGTGCCGCGGTGAAGGGTGCGTCGCGCACAACGACGTTGGCCTCCAGGTTCAGCAGCAACGACAGTGGGTCGATGTTGGAGCTGCCCACGGTGGCCCAGTTGTCGTCCACCAGCGCCACCTTGGCGTGCAGGAAGGCGGGGGTGTATTCGTAGATGCGCACGCCACGGGCGCGCATCTCGTCGTACACCGCCCACGCGGCCATGGCGGCGATGCGGTAGTCGATCTTTCCTTGCAGCAACAGCCGCACGCGCACCCCGCGCCGGGCGGCCGCTGTCAAAGCACGGCGAAAGCCGCGCCCAGGGTAGAAGTAGGGCACGGCGATGTCGATTCGCGTGCGTGCCTGGCGGATGGCTTGCACATAGCTGTGCTCGATGGCCCGGCGCTGGCGCAGGTTGTCGCGCACGATGAAGGCCGCATGCACCGGCTGCACATCGGCATCGGGTTCGGGCCGGGCCCCTGCACCACGCAGCTGACCCAGCAGCTTCAGCGAGGCCCGCACCGGACGCCGGCTGCGCGACAAGGTACGCACTTCTTCGCGCCAGGCGCGCACCAGATGGGAACGCGCCCACATGGCGCGCGCCGTGGCCAGCACCGACGCCGCCAGCGGCCCCTGCACGGCGATGGCGAAGTCCAGCCGCGGCGCGTCGACCCAGCCGTGGTTGAGATCATGGCGGTCGTCGATGAGGTTGATGCCGCCCACAAAGGCCACGGTGTCGTCGCACACGCACAGCTTCTGGTGCAGGCGGCGCAGTTGCCCGGGCTGCAACCAGGCGTACCAACGCTCCAGCGGACGAAACACCTCCAGCTTGACGCCGCTGGGCTGGAGCGCGCTGCGCAGCCCGGGCAGGGTGGCCATCGAACCAAAGCCGTCCACCACCACGTGCACCGCCACGCCACGCGCGGCGGCGACGGCCAGCGCATCCTGGATGGTGCGGGCCGCAGGGTCGTTGTGGAAGATGTAGGTGGCCAGCCAGACCTCTCGCTGCGCGGCGTTGATGGCCTGGCACATGCGCGGGAACAGCTCGTCGCCGCCTTGCAACAGCTCGACCTGGTTGCCGCCCAGGAACTCCGGCTCGGGCACCGCAGCCCAGGCCCGCAGGCGCTTGAGATCGGGGCTGACCACGGCTGGTCAGTCCGCCACCAGCTCGGCCACCAGCGGCAGGTGGTCGGACATGCGCGACCAGGCCAGGCCGCGCGGCACCATGGTCTGCTGACAGCGCAGGCCGCGCAGGTAAAAGCGGTCCAGCGCAAACACCGGCGCCACCGAAGGAAACGTGGCGCGCTTGGCCGGCGCGCCGGCCGGCGCGCCGGCGCGCGTGAGGCCCAGGTCCAGCATCGGCGCGTCCAGGCGTTCGCCCCAGTCGTTGAAGTCGCCGGCCACCACCAGGGGCTGGCCCGGTGGCACTTGCTGCTGCACGAAGCGCGCCAACCGCTGCACCTGGCGCAACCGGCTGGCATGCACCAGCCCCAGGTGCACGACCACGGCATGCACGATCAGGCCGTTCCAGTGCACCGCCACATGCAACAGGCCGCGCTGCTCGAAGGGGTGGTCGCTCACGTCGTGGTGCCCGACCTCATGGATCGGCCAGCGCGACAGCAGCGCGTTGCCGTGCTCGCCAAAGCGCGTTACAGCGTTGGTGCGGTAGGCCACCTCGCAACCTGCGGGGGCCAAAAATTCCGCCTGCCCCTGAGCTGGCCAGCCGAACGCGGTGCGGTCAAAGCGCCGCGCCTCACGGGTGTGGAACAGGCGCACTTCCTGCAGGAACACGAGGTCGGCGTCAAAAGCCTCGACGGCCTGGCCCAGGTTGTGGATCTCCAGCCGTTTGCGCGGCCCCATGCCACGCACACCCTTGTGGATGTTGTAGGTGGCCACGCGCAGCACGCCGGCGGCGCCGCTGCTCGCAGGCATCAGTGAGGACTGCAGTGGCCTCAGGCCCGTCATGCCACCCCCACCGATTTCGACACGCGTGCCGGCAACTGCAGGACGGCCTGGGCGTTGCTGGGCGAGAAGCAGCGCCTGGCCGCCTCGCGCCAGGGCAGCCACTGAAAGGCCAGGTGTTCCCGCGGCGCCAGGCGCACGGGCGTGTCGGCCGGCACGCTCAGGCTGAACACGTGTTCGGTGTTGTGCGTGACCCCGGGTGCGTAGCGGTGGCGCCAGCTGGCGTAGATCTCGTAGACGTTTTCCTGCGCCCAGTCGTGCAAAACGCCGCCGGTGATGCCGGTTTCTTCCAGCACCTCGCGCCGCGCGGCGTGCGCCAGCGGCTCGTCTTCGGCGTCGAGCGAGCCGGTCACGCTTTGCCAGTAGCCAGGCTTGTCGGCACGTTGCAGCAGCAGCACGTCCAGCATGGCGGTGTGGATGACCACCAGCACCGAGCGTGGAAGCTTGAAGGGGCGGGCGGCTTCAGACACCGCTGATGACGGTGTCGAGCGCGTCGATGATGCGGTGCGACTCGTTACGCAACGACGCCACCGGGCGCTTGAGCATCCTGCTGTCCAGGGGGCCCGCTTCCTGGGGCACCAGCAGCAGCTTGGTTCCCGCGATCTCGAATTGCGGACTCATGCGTGACGGCAGGCCGGACAAACTGCGCCCAGGGCGCATCAGCGGCATCACGAAGCGGGTGGGCACACCGCGCAGCAGGTCACTCTGCACATCCACGAAGTACGGCACCTCGGCGCGGCTGGCAGGGCTGGAGTTGGCATAGACGTCCCACTGCGCCACGGTCAAGTCCTCACCAGGTGCGGAATTCTTCGTTCCAGATGCCGATGCGCTGGAAACGTTCGTTCTGCTCGTCGACCCAGTCCTTGTAGCGCGCGGTGAACTCCTCGGCCGTGCGCGGTGGCGGTGGCTCTTGCAGCGCGGGCTGGCCTGCGGCGACGAGAGCGTCGTAATGCGCCGCCGACAACAGCACGCTGTGGCGTCGGCCGGACTTTTCTATCGTCACCGGCTCACTCTGGCAATGCTCCAGCATCTGCCCCAGGCGGTTCTTGGCTTCGGTGGCGGTGACTTCCATGGCCGGACTCCGGAATCAGAATCCGGCCATTTTAGCCAATCAAAATCCCGGTGAGGCTGCTGCCGTGTTGCGCAAGCGGATGTGCAGCTCACGCAGCTGCGCTTCGTCCACGGCACTGGGCGCGCCCGTCAGCAGGCATTGCGCGCGCTGCGTCTTGGGGAAGGCGATGACGTCGCGGATGCTCTCGGCGCCGGCCATCAGCGTGGCGATGCGGTCCAGCCCGAAGGCCAGCCCGCCGTGCGGTGGCGCGCCGTACTGCAGCGCGTCGAGCAGGAAGCCGAATTTGACTTGCGCGTCTTCGGGGCTGATGTGCAGCGCCGAGAAGACCTTGCTCTGCACCTCGGCGCGGTGGATACGCACCGAGCCGCCGCCGATCTCCCAGCCGTTGAGCACCATGTCGTAGGCCTTGGCGATGCAGGCACCGGGGTCCGTGTCCATCAGGTCCTCGTGGCCGTCCTTGGGTGCCGTGAAGGGGTGGTGCACGGCGTTCCAGCGCCCGGCCGCGTCGTCGTGCTCGAACATCGGGAAGTCGACCACCCACAGCGGCGCCCAGACATCGTTGAAAAGACCTTGGTTGCGCCCGAACTCGCTGTGGCCGATCTTCACGCGCAGCGCGCCGAGGGCGTCGTTGACGATCTTGGCCTTGTCGGCGCCGAAGAAGATCAGGTCGCCGTTGCGCGCGCCGGTGCGGGCGATAACTTCAGCCAGCGCGGCGTCGTGCAGGTTCTTCACGATCGGGCTTTGCAGCCCGTCGCGGCCCTTGGCGGCGTCGTTGACCTTGATCCAGGCCAGCCCCTTGGCGCCGTAGATCTTCACGAACTCCACATAGGCGTCGATCTCGCCACGGCTCAGGCCGCCTTGCGCGTCACCGCCGCCAGGCACACGCAGCGCCGC
>JANOLY010000473.1:0-14072 GCA_031420055.1 Burkholderiales bacterium
GCCGGCGGGTAGTGCGCCACATAGCGCGGCACCTCGGGGCGCGGGCCGACCAGGCTCATCGTGCCCTGCAACACGTCAATCAACTGCGGCAGCTCGTCGACGCGCGTGCGGCGCAGCCAGCCACCCTCGCGGGTGATGCGCGGGTCGGCGCCGACGGTGATCTGAAGCCCCGGCGCGCCATGGTCCATGGTGCGGAACTTGTGGATGCGAAACAGCACGCCGTGGCGGCCCACTCGCTGCTGGCGGAAGAACACCGGGCCGGGCGAGTCGAGCTTGATGCGCAGGGCGACCAGCAGCAGCAGGGGCGAGAGCACGGCCAGGGCGAGGGCCGCGCCAACGATGTCGAACAGGCGTTTGGACAAGGCCGCGTCAAGAGTCCTCGGTCGCCTCGACGCCTGCAAACACGTCACTCATCGCCACAGTGCATTCAATGCTGGAAGCCACCATGTCCATGTCATCGCTCATGTCGTGCAGCACCCACTCGCCTTGCGTGCTGCGTATGAAGCTTTCTATGCGACGTGTCTCGGGGTCCACCAGGATGTACTCCTGCAGGCTGGTCAATTGCCGGTAGAGCGCGAACTTCTTGCTGCGGTCGTAAGCCTGGGTGCTGGGCGACAAGACCTCGATGACCAGCTTGGGCGCGCGAAAAATCTGGTCGGTGCTCAAGTCGGCGCGATCACACGTGACAAAGAGATCGGGGTAGAGGACGGTGTCGTCGGCGACCTGGACCTTCATGCTGTCGGCAAACACCTGGCAACCCGAGCCGTCCAGATGCACATCAATGTGTCGGGCCAGATTCAGCATCACACGCCCATGGGTGCGGCGCCCGCCAGTCATGGCAAAGACTTCGCCCCTGTGAAACTCGTGCTTCACGGGCTGGGCGTTTTCCCAGTCCAAGTATTCCTGCAGAGTCCGCTTGGGTTTCAGCACCGCACTCATCACCCGCTCCTGTTCGACCAACGAGGCGTTCATTTTGCGCCCAACACCACGCCCACTGCATCCACCACCCGCGCCACGTCGTCATCCGTCATACGGCTGTAGATCGGCAGGCTGACCATGCGTTCATAGGCGTGTTGGCTGTGCGGGAACATCGCTGCGTCCAGCGCATAGCGGTCGCGCCAGTAGGGATGCAGGTGCAGGGGGATGTAGTGCACGCTGCAGCCTATGCCCAGCTCGAACAGCCGCTCGATGAAGTGGTCGCGTTCGATACCGGCGGCGTCACCCAGGCGCACCACGTACAGGTGCCAGGCGTGGCTGTCGCCCGCCAACGGCTGGGGCGGCGTGGTCAAGGGCAGGTCGGCGAAGGCCCGGTCGTAGGCGGCGGCGATCTGCGCCCGGCGCTGCTGGAAGCGGTGCGCTTTCTTCAGCTGGTGGATGCCCATCGCCGCGGCGATGTCGGTGAGGTTGTACTTGTAGCCCGGCGCCACCACTTCGTAGTACCAACTGGGCACCTTGGCCGTGAAGCGGTCGAAGGCGTCGCGGTTCATGCCGTGCAGGCGCATGACCTTGGCGCGCTGCGCCAGCGCGGCGTTGCGCGTGACCAGCATGCCGCCTTCGCCGGTGGTGATGGTCTTGTTGGCGTAGAAGCTGAACACCGTGGCGTCGCTGGCGAGCGTGCCCACCATGGCAGCGCCACAGGTAGTGGGCAAGGCGTGCGCGGCGTCTTCGACCACCTTCAAGCCGTGGCGGTGGGCAATGTCCAAGAGTGCCGGCATGTCCGCCGCCAGGCCGGCGTAGTGCACCGGCATGACAGCCTTGGCACGCGGTGTGATGGCCGCTTCGACGGCGACCGGATCGATGTTCAGCGTGGCCGGGTCGATGTCCACCAGCTTCACGTCGGCCCCCAGGTAGCGCACGACCTCGGCGGTGGCGGTGAAGGTGTGCGTGGTGGTGATGACCTCGTCGCCGGGGCCGATGCCCAGCGCTTCCAGCGCCAGGTGCAGCCCCGCGGTGGCCGAGTTCACGGCAATCGCGTGCAGGCCCTCATTGGCAACACCCGCTCCCAAAAAAGCGCAGAAGTCTTGCTCGAAGCGGCGTGTCTTGGGCCCGGTGGTGACCCACCCCGAGCGCAGCGCGTCCACCACTTCGGCGATCTCTTCTTCGCCGATTTCTGGCAGTGCGTAGGGCAGAAAGTGCGGTTGGGTCATGCGGGCTTCTCGACCCAGGCCAGCACATGCGTGCGCAGCACGGGCAACAGATTGAAGACGGTGTACAGCGACGGGTACACACGGCACACCGCACGTGCCAGGGGCGGCGCCAGCGTGACGCGCTGCGAGCGGATGCGCCCCTGCGGAAACAGCGCCTGCAGCCGCGCCAGCGGCACGCCGCGCACGTCGCGGTTGCGTGGATTGTCCACGGTGAAGTCGTACCACAGCACCGCGCCGCCCGGGCGCAGCCAGCGCCACATGGTCTGCGCCAGGCGCTGCTGGAAAGCGTCGTCCAGCAGCGACGAGAACACGGTGCATTGCATGACGATGTCCTGGGTGGCGTCGGCCACGGGTGCTTGCACCGCATCACCCAACCACAGCCGCGTGGCCGCAGGCAGCACCTGCCGCGCCTGGGCGTGACGCTCGGGCAGCAGCTCGATGCCTTGCAGGTGCTCGGGCGCGCAACCCAGCCGCAGCAGTTCCAGCAAGTTGCCGCCACTGCCGCAACCCACCTCCACCACGTGCAGCGGCGCCAGGTCGGTGATGCCTTGAGCGGCCAGTCGCCCCCGCAGCGCACGCTGGCGCTCTTGCAGCAGCAGCAGCACGTCGGGCTGCAAGGCGCTGTAGCGGTCGACCGAACCGCGGCGTGCATAGCGGGCCGCCACCGCGCTGGGCTCGTCCGCGTTCATTGCATCGCACCCAGAAAGCGCTGCGCCAGCACCGGGTAGGTGTGGTGGGCCAACACGAAGGCGCGCCCGCGTTCGCCCATGGCCTGACGCTCGGCCGGCGGCAGGGCAGCCAGTTGGCGCAGCCCCGCGGCGACCGCGGGCGCGGAACCCGGCGCCACTGTCAGACCGCAGCCGGCCTCGGCCACGGGGTCGTTGCCGGCCTGCACGCTGTGCAGCACCGCGCAGCGCGCCATCATGTAGTCCATCAGCTTGTTGGGCGCGATGCCGAAACGGTAGATGGGCACGCGCTGCCAGCCGATGTAGGCGATGTCCACGCCGGCCAGAAACGACGGCACCTGCGCCTTGGCGATGGGAGGCAGGAAGACCACGTTGGCCAGGCCTTCGCTTTGCACTCGCTGTGCCAGCCGCGACTGTTCGTGCCCGCTGCCCACCAGCACGAACTGCAGGGGCTGGTCTTGCAGCAGCGCAGCGGCGTCGAGCAAGGTCTCCAGCGCATTGGGCTGACCCATGGACCCGGCGTAGCCCACCACTGTGCGGCCTGCGGCGCGTGCGTCGGCCAGGTGCCGCGCCACGTCTTCGCGCAGCGGCGGCGGCGCGCCTTGCCACTCGTCCGGCGTGATGCCGTTGGGCACGATGTGCAGCTTCTTCAGGTCCAGCCCGTGCGCGGCCATGTGGGCGTGCACTATGGGCAGCATCGACACCACCACATCGGCGTCGCGGTAGGCGGTGTTTTCGGCTGCCTGGCACAGCAGCGCAAAGGGGTGCCAGGGCGACATGCCCGACAGCTCGATGGGGCTCAGCGGCCACAGGTCGTGGACCTCGTAAACCAGCTTGGCGCGGGCCTGGCGCGCGATGCGCCGCGCGACCCAGATGTCCACGGGATAGGTGCTGGAGGCGATCACCACGTCGGGCTTGAAGTCGCGCAGCAGCCGCGGCGTGTCGGCCCACACCGCGCGCAAAAAGGCGGCGATGTTCTTCACGCGGCCAAGACCGTTGCCCTGGTAGCGCGGCGTGGCAACCCAGCGGTAGGCGATGCCGGCTATCTGCTCGTCGCCGGCGGGCGGCTGCACGTTGCGCACGTGCGAGAAGTCCGCGGCCAGCATCTGCACGCGGTGCCCGGCACGCACCCATTCGCGCGCCAGGTAGTGCGGCCGGTACTCCATCCCCAAGGCCGGCGTGCCGGCGTAGTGGTTGATGTAGAGGATGTTCACGGCGCTTTGCTCAGGGCCGCCTGCGCCGCCAAGGCCGCCAGGCGCGCGGCGAAGGCTTGCACACAGGGCGTGAACAAGGCGTGCTGCTGCACCCAGGCGCGGTTGTGTGCCGCCATGCGCTCGGCCTGTGCGGCGCAGCGTTCAAGTGCCGCCCTGTCCAGCACGGCGCCGTCGGCCAGGATGAGGCCGTTGTCGCCGTCACACACCAGTTCGCGATTCGCCGGCAGGTCGGACAAGATGGGCACACAGCCGTGGGCCATGGCCTCGAGCACCGACACCGACACCGAGTCACTCAGCGGCAGGCTCAGGTACCAGCGCGCGCGGCCGTACCACTGCGCTTGCGCGGCGGCGTCCAGATGGCCTACAAACTGCACCCGCGTGGCCAGGCCCAGGGCACGCGCCTGGGCACGCAGCGCGCCTTGCAGCGAGCCCGTGTTGGCGACCACCAGCTGCGCCTGCGGCAGGCCTTGCGCCAAGGCGTGGAACACATCAAGCACGCGCGCCGGCGCGTAGATGGGCTCCAGCCCGCGGTTGGCAAAGAACAGGTTGTGAACCTTGGGCCCGGGCGGCGGCGGCAGGGCTTCCAGGCCGAAGGGAAACACCATCACCTCGCCCGCACCCAGCTGCCGCATGCGCGTGGCCATGACCTGTGAATCGCTGGTGGCCAGCACACAGGCGCGCAGCACGCGGCGTGTGGTGTGGCGCCACAGCGCGCTGCGATCAGGCGTGACCAGGATGTCGCTGCCCCAGGCCGAGCCGACGATGTGGCCGCGCACGCCGTACAAGCGCTGCGCCAGCCACGCCAACGTGCCGTGCGAGGTGAGGTAGTGCGCGTGGATCCACGTCGGCTGCACGCGCCGCAACCAGTTCGCCAGGCGCGGCAGCTGGCGCAGCAGGGCCACGTTGCCGCCGGCGGCGTCGGGCCGGGTGTTCAGCGCCAGGCGGCGCTCGGGCGGCAGCACCGCGTCAAAACCCGCGAGAAAACCGCGGCTGGAACAGGCCCACAGTTCGAACTGCGGCAGCTGCGCCAGCGCGCGTGCCCACTTCAGCAGGTGCGGGCTGTCACCGTCACCCAGCAGCACGTAGGCGTGCGGGCTCACTGGTGTACCTTCGTGCTGCGCACTCCGGTATTCGCCCTTGGGGCGGCCCGGCGCGCTCATGGCCTGGCGCCCGCAGGGCCGCCCCCAGGGCGGCAGCGCCCCCACGGGGGGCAGCGAGCAAAGCGCGCTTGGGGGCTCACTTTCCTGCCCAAGCCTCGTAGTCACTGCGGCACTCGGGGTGACGCGCCAGCCACTGCGCGTCAGCCTCGCGCGTGTCGCCGATGACGCGGGCGGGCTTGCCGCTGACGATGGCGAAGTCCGGCACCTCGCCGCTGACGTAGCTGAAGGCCCGCACCAGCACGCCGCGGCCGACGCGGCTGCCCGGCGCCACCACGCTGTGGGCGCCAATGAAGCTGAAGTCGCCGATGCTGGTGGCCGCGCGCTCGAAGCCTGCCGGTTCGGCCGCACCCCAGTAAGCACGCCCGGCCAGGCGCAGCGCACGGTGGCTGGAATGCGTGAGCACAGCGCAGTGGGTCGTCACCTGCACGCCTTCGCCCAGCGTCAAGCCACCCGAGGCGTCGATGAAGTTGAATGGGCCGATGTAGACATGGTCGGCCATGTCCAGGCGTTCAGGACTTTCGATGCGCGTGGCGCTGCTGACGCGCGTGTGCACCAGCCAGCGACCGTCGGCACACCGCCAGCCGTACAGCATGCGCGGCGCCAACAAGGCGCGGTACCAGCGCTGCAACAGTTCCCGCATCAAGACCTCCTGGCGCGGGATGCTACGGCCTGGATGTCGCGCCCCAGGTGCGGCCCCGGCAGCAGCAGCGCCGCCAGCGGCAACCCGGCGTGGCGAACGAAGAGCCAGGCCAGCACGCCCACACTGGCGGCGTATGAAAGCGACGCGGCCAGCGCTGCGCCAGCCATGCCCCACAGCGGCACCAGCACCAGCGCCAAGCTGCCGTTGAGCAACAGTGACATCGCGGCCACGCGCGCCGGCACCTCGGGCGCGCCGGCGTGGTTGGTGAAGTAGGCCGACAGCGCCGACGCCCCCCCGAACAGCAGCACCCCCGGCAGCAGCACCGCCAGCAGCGCCACGCTGGGCGCGTAGGCCGGGCCCAGCAGCCAGGGCACCAGCGCGCGCGCCACCAGCCACAGCAGCGGCGCGGCGATCAACAACGCCACCACGCTGAGCTGCACCACGCGCACCGTGGTGGCGGCTGCCGTGGCGCGGTCGGGCGTGCCAATGCGGCTGTAGGCGGCCTGGGTCAGCGATGAAGACACAAACCACAGCAGCTCCGCGGCCACCACGGCGATCGAATAGACGCCGGTGGCTGACAAGCCCATCACCCGCTCGACGACAAACAGTCCCACGCGGTAGTTCAGCAACCCGATGAGGTTGGTGACACCGATGGTGGCCACAAAGGGTAGCTGCTCGCGCAGCGCGGCCCAGCCCGGTGCGGCCAGGCGCCGGCTGCGCCACAGCACCCACAACAGCACCAGCCCCACCACCACCTTGGCGCCCACCCACGCGGCCAGCACCGGCACCAGGCCCGTGAATTGCAGCGACCACAGCAGGCCCAGCGCCGCCAGCGCCAGCCACGGCGGCGCCAGGGTCAGCCGCGCGATGGGGCTCATGCGGCCTTCGCCCAGCCACCAGCCCACGGCGTTGGGTGCCAGCAGCAGCACCGGCGCGCCCAGTGCCAGCAGCCACAGCGACGCATACGCTGGCGGGCCCCACACCGACACCGCCCACAGCACGCCCGCAGCCAACAGGCCGATGCCGGCACAGCACAGCAACATGGCAGACAGCAGCGCACGCGGCTGCTCGCCATGGTGCGACACCCGCCGCGCCAGCGCCACGCCAAAGCCTGACAGCAGCGCCAGCAACACGCCTTCGAGACTGGTGAACAGCGCAAAGGCGCCCTGCTGCTCGGTGCCCAGGCGGGCGGTGACGACGGTGATCAACAGCACACCGGCCAGCGCCGCGATGCGCGTGGCCAGGTTGACGAGCGTGCCGCGCGCGACGCTGTCCATGCCAGCCCCCTACTTGCGCAGCGTGAGCCGCACGATGTCGCCCCACCCCGCCAGCCGCGACAGCAGCAGCGCCGGCCGGCTGCGCCACAGCGCGCCGTCTCCCGCCACGCCTTCGCTGCGCCAGGCCACGGGCCGCAGGCCGGCACGTTGGGCGGCCCGGGTCAAGGTGGCGCGGCTGAACATCGTCAGGTGCCAGGGCGGTGTCATCAGATGCCAGTTGGCACCGTGCCGTTGTGCGTAGCTGCTGCCCCAGTCGCCCGTGGTCAGCACCAGGCGGCCGCCGGGTTTGAGAACCCGCGCTGCCTCAGCCAGAAGCGGCACGGGGTCGGGCACATGTTCGATGACGTCCCACAACGTGACGACGTCGAAGTGATCGGTCGGCAGCGCGGCCTGCTGCAGCGTGCCGGTGAAGACGGGGATCTGCAAGCGATCGCGCGCGTAAGCCGAACTCCAGGCCGACAGCTCCACGCCCTGCACCTCGTAGTGCGTGCGGGCTTCGGCCAGAAAGAAGCCGGCCGCGCAGCCCACGTCGAGCAAGCGGCCCTGGCGCGCGATGCGCGGGGGCAAGTGGCGCAGCACGGCAAGTTTGCGCCGCGCATGCGCACGGCGTGCAGCTTGCTGGCCCACGTAGTCGGCGAAAACGGCGTCGCTGCCCCCGGTGTAGTACTGCTGGCCATACAAGGCATCGAAATCGATCGCGGCCGGGTACCCGCCCACGTACACACAGCCGCAACCGGCGCAGCACACCATGTCGTGCCCGCCCTTGTGGAACAGCAGCGCCGCTCCGGCCTGGCCGCACACCGGGCAGTCGCGCCAGCTCACTGCAAGGCTTGGCGCAAGGCGGCGACCACGTGGTCCTGGTCGACCTCGCTCAGGTCGGCGCTCATGGGCAGACTCAACACGCGCGCGGCCAGCCGCGTGCTCACGGAGCAGCAGTCAGGGCAGCAGTGCTGGGCGTAAGCGGGCTGCAGGTTCAGCGGCCGGGGGTAGTGCACGGCGGTGGGCACGCCGGCGGCCTTCAGCGCGGCTTGCACTTCGGCACGGCGGTCCACCATCACCGTGAACTGTGCGAACACCGAGTTGCGGTCCGGCCGCACCACAATCTGCTCCAAGCTCGGCTCCACGCCTTGCAGCAGTGCCTGGTAGCGCGCGCCGATGTCCGCGCGGCGCTGCAATTCCCAGTCAAAGCGTTCCAGCTTGGCCAGCAGCACCGCTGCCTGGATGGTGTCGAGCCGCCCGCCCACACCCACGCGGGTGTGGGTGTAGCGCGCGCTTTGCCCGTGCACGCGGATCTCGCGCGCCCCCTGCGCCAGGCGGTCGTCGTCGGTGAACAGCGCGCCGCCGTCGCCATAGCAGCCCAGCGGCTTGCTGGGAAAGAAACTCGTCGCGCCAAAGGTCGACAGCGCACAGGAACGTCGGCCCTGGTACAGCGCGCCAAAGCTCTGCGCCGCGTCTTCGATCACCGCCAGGCCGTGTCGCGCGGCGATGGCGTTGATCTGCGCCATGTCCGCCACCTGCCCGTACAGGCTGACGGGCATGAAGGCTTTCGTTCGCGGCGTGATCTTGGCCTCGATCAGCGAAGCATCGATGTTGCAGGTGTCCGCTTCCACGTCCACGAACACCGGCACGCCACCGGCCAGCACGATCATCTCGGCCGTGGCGGCAAAGGTGAAGGGTGTGGTGATGACCTCATCGCCGGGCTGTATGTCCAGCGCCATCAGCGCGATCAGCAGCGCCTCGGTGCCGCTGGCCACGGTGATGCAGTGGCGGCTGCCGGTGAAGGCGGCGAGCGCCGACTCAAGCTCGGCGACTTCGGGCCCCAGGATGTATTGGCCGTGGTCCAGCACACGCTGGATGCGGGCGTCGACGCTGGTCTTGAGCGCCGCGTACTGGGTTTTCAGATCGGTGAATTGCATGCGGTGAGTGTGTCGCCATCCAGCCGGTAGCGCTCGCCAGTGGCCGGGCAGGTGGCCTCGCCCTGGCCCTGCGTCGGCAAGGCCAGCCGCTCGCCGTGCCGGCTCATCCACCCGATGCGCCGCGCCGGCACGCCCACCACGAGAGCGAACGCCGGCACGTCGCGGTTGACGACGGCACCGGCGCCGACAAAAGCGTACTCGCCAATGGTGGTGCCGCAGACGATGGTGCAGTTCGCACCCAGCGTGGCGCCGTGCTTGACGAGCGTGCGGCGGTATTCGGCCTTGCGCGGCACAGCAGCGCGCGGGTTGTGCACGTTGGTGAAGACCATGCTGGGGCCGCAGAACACGT
This sequence comes from Burkholderiales bacterium, assembly GCA_031420055.1. GTDB lineage: Bacteria > Pseudomonadota > Gammaproteobacteria > Burkholderiales > Burkholderiaceae_C > Rubrivivax. The sequence goes on from JANOLY010000473.1 coordinate 9,390, forward strand.
CGTCTTCCAGCGTCACCGCATCAAACACCGAGACATGGTTCTGGACCTTCACGTTGCGGCCAATGAGCACATCATTGCCCACGTACACGCCCTGCCCCAGCGAGCAGCCCGCACCGACGTGCGCCCCGGCACACACGTGCGCAAAGTGCCACACCTGCGTGCCTTCACCGAGCTGCGCGCCTTCATCGACGATGGCGCTGGGGTGGATGGTGGTTCGAATGACCATGCGTTGAAGAAATGAGCTCAGCGAGGAAACCAGCCGCGCAGCGTCGCACGAAGGCGCACGAACTCAGGTTCAAGTGACAGGGCGCGCGCACTGGCCAGATCACCAATTCGCGCAAAGTCTCGGGGCGACAGCGTGCGCTTGAGATATCCACGCACAACACCTTCGAAGAGTTCTTTGGGCTTCTCGACCCTGGCGCGTTCCAGGCTGAGGCCATCAGTCTTGCACCAGCGCCTTGCATAGGTCGTCATGTCATCTTGCGAGACCTCGAAGTGCCTTGCCAAGGCGGCACCCGTGCTCCAAAGCCACCGCTCAACTTCGGGCGCAAGCACAACAACCAGACTGTTGTCTGTCCAAGTGCACTGATCAAGCCTCGACTGCAGGCTGCCAGACAGTGCGGCGGGGTCCATTCGCTGTTCACGTCCGCTACCGTGGTGGTCGAGAATCAGCAGCGCGCGCCGGTACTCGCCCTTCCTCATGCGCAAGAGCTCCGGCCCACTTTGCACCACACCCGAATCGCGGCCTGGGTGGCGGTCCGTATCCAGCGTGAACGGCCGAGTGCCCATAGCGTCGTTGCGAGAAATCAGGGCGGAAAAGAACGCTTCGGCATCTGCATCGGCTGCCAGCAGCAACAAGTCTTTCATCCCAACAGGCCCGAGGCAAACACCACACCAAGCTCGGGCGTTCCGTCCCATCGCTGAAGCAAGGGATGGTCAGCGCCGCGAACGACATGAGTCCCGTCATCCCCACTGGACAAGCAAAGCAAGGGCTCCACGCCACACTGTTGCACCAGGTAGGGCGAGTGCGTGGCCAATAGCATTTGGCTCTGCGGAATGGACGACAGCGACCGGAAAATCACCTCCAGTGCCTTCGGGTGCACACCATTTTCCGGCTCCTCGACCATGAAGATGGCCGGTTGCTGCTGGATAAAGGCCGGCAACGTTAGCGCCAGCATGCGCAACGTACCGTCACTGAGCAGCCAGCTAGGCACCTCGAGGCCGTTTCGGTAGCGAAGCATCAAAAACTCGGCGTTGTCGGCTTGTCGGCGGTCCCACCCTATGCTCACGAGATCAGGCAGCGCGTACTGAAGGTGTTCGATCCACCGCATCAGCGCCGTGCCTGGGCGGCACCACAGCGGGTGCGCTGCGCCGTTGACACCCAGCGCTGCGCCCACGGCGCGGGCCAGGTTGCTGCCATCCAAATCGAGATCGCTACCGCGGGTGGCGGGGCAAGGAAGTCGCATCGCGCGACTGTCAAGTTGCACGTAGCGCACACCTTGCATGAGTACCCGGCGAACGGCATTGCCCGTGGGGTAACGCTCATCGTCCGGTGGTGTCAACGCAAGAGTCAGCTTCTCGAGACCGAAGTTGAACGAGTCCTGATAGGTACCCTTTTCGCGCGAGTAGTAATCGGTGCCTTTGGTGGTCTTGCCAAGAATCCGCTTGGGTTTGAAGGGTGCCGCAAACTCAAACCTTGTCCCGGGCCGCAACCAAGCCTTCGAGTAGCGCTCGAGCGACTCGCTTGCGACGCACACACCCAGGCCTGCGTCTTGCCTGATCGCCAGCTGGTACTTGATCAAGTAGTCGGCAAGCGCCGGATTCCAGTCCCCCAGGTCCAGCCACAGGCCGATCTCGACCGCCCCACCCTTGCGCATCCAGGTCAGGTCATTGAAATCGGCCACGTCCCTTGATTCAACGGCAGCCGCAGGGCCGACCACCAGGCAGTCGCGCACAAAGTCAATGGCGTCCAACAAAGTCGTCTTGCCGGCTCCGTTCGGACCCACCAACACATGGAAGGCTGACAGCTCAAGATCGCGCAAGGCGCGGATGCCTTTGAAGTTCGAGATCGACAAACCAACAATCATCTCCGCAGGCTCCGTGCTCTAGGTCAAATCAAAACACCAGCGGCAGGCCAACCCGCACACCATCGCGCGCGCTGCGGTAGGCGGCGATGACGACTTCCAGCGAGCGCAGGCCTTCGTAGCCGTCGACCTCGGCATGGCCCTCGCCACGCAGCGTGGCGATGACGTTGTCGTAGTACAGCGGGTGGCCAAAACCGTAGACCGAGGGCGTGGCGTAGCTGGCGTCCTGCACAGCCTTGTCTTCGGGCCGTTCTTCGTCGAACTCCCAGTGATCGATGCGGTTGACGGCCACACCACCGATGCGCACCGTGCCGCGCTCGCCCAGCAGCGTGATGCTGCCTTCGAAGTTCTTGCTGTGCGTGAGCATGGTGACGTTGATGCTGACCAGCCCGCCGCTGCGCAGGCGCAGGCTCATCACGCCGGTGTCCTCGGCCTCGATGGCGCGCGCCAGTGTGGCGGTGTAGGCGTGAACGCTGTCCACCGGGCCCACCAGCCAGTCCACCATGTCCACGTAATGGCTGGCCTGGTTGAGAAAAGCGCCGCCGTCCAGGTCCCAGCGGCCGCGCCAGGGGGACCCGTCGTAGTAGCTCTGCGGGCGCGTCCAGAAGACGTTGACGGTGCACATGTGCACACGCCCAAAGCGCCCACCGTCGACGGCGGCCTTGAGCAACTGCATGGTCGGGTTCAGGCGGTTTTGCTTGACGACAAACAGCTTCACGCCGGCCTCGCGGCAGGCGCGCACCATGGCCACGCCGTCGTCCCACTTGGTGGCCATGGGCTTTTCACTCAGCACATGGCGCCCGGCCGCGGCCACGCGCATGGCCTGCTGCGGGTGCAGGCCGCTGGGGGTGGCCAGGGTGACGATGTCGGCCTGGTGGGCATCCGTGGCGGCCAGCAGCGCCTCCAGCGAATTGAAGCCGCGGGCGCCCGTCTTGGCCACCGCGGCTTGCAGCGCGGCGGGGCGGTTGTCGCACACCGCTACCAGTTCGGCGCGGCCCTCGTGCTGCTTCAGGGCGTCGAAGTGGTTGGCCGCGATGCGCCCGCATCCCACCAATGCGAAGCGAATCGGGCGGTCGCTGATGGGGAAGGGAGCGTGCATCGTGTGTGGAAGAAAAGCCTCGGATTCTAAGGTGGCCCCCTGGCTGCGCGCCTAAAATTGCAGCACATCAAACAGGCCCCCGATGACCACTGCCCTCCCCCCGACTGCCGCCCCCGACGAGAATCAGCTCATCGCCGAGCGACGCGAAAAACTGCAGGCGCTGCGGGCCGCGGGCATCGCCTTCCCCAACGACTTCAAGCCCACCCACCACGCCGCCGACCTGCACCAGCGCCACGGCCAGGTGCCCAACGAAGAGCTGGAGCCGCAAGGCATCACGGTGGCGGTGGCCGGCCGCATGATGCTCAAGCGCGTGATGGGCAAGGCGTGTTTTGCGACGCTGCAGGATGGCTCCTTTGGCGCCACCCACGGTCGCATCCAGCTCTACATCACGCAAGACGCCGTGGGGCCTGAGTTGCTGGCCGCCTTCAAGCACTGGGACCTGGGCGACATCATCGGCTGCGAGGGCCTGCTGTTTCGCACCAAGATGGGTGAGCTGTCTGTCAAAGCCACGCGCGTGCGCATGCTCACCAAGAGCCTGCGCCCGCTGCCCGACAAGTTCCATGGCATGGCCGACCAGGAACAGAAGTACCGCCAGCGTTACGTGGACCTGATCACCGACGAGACCGCGCGCGCGCGTTTTGTGGCGCGCAGCAAGGCAGTGAGTTCGATCCGCAGCTTCATGGTCGAGCACGGCTTTCTGGAAGTCGAAACCCCCATGCTGCACCCCATTCCCGGCGGCGCCAACGCCAAGCCCTTCACCACCCACCACAACGCGCTGGACCAGGAGATGTTCTTGCGCATCGCGCCCGAGCTGTACCTGAAGCGGCTGCTGGTGGGCGGCTTCGAGCGCGTGTTCGAGATCAACCGCAACTTCCGCAACGAGGGCATCAGCGTTCGCCACAACCCCGAATTCACGATGATGGAGTTCTACGCGGCCTACTGGACGCACCATGACCTGATGGACTTCACCGAGGCCGTGCTGCGCCACGCCGCGCGCGCGGCCACGGGCAGCGCCGCCGTCACCTACGCCGGCAAGCCCGTGCACCTGGACCAACCCTTCACGCGCCTGAGCGTGCGCGAGTCGCTGGTGGTGCACGCTGGCTTGAGCCATGCGCAGGCCGACGACGCCAAGCTGCTGCGCGCCAAGTTGAAAGCGGCGGGGCAAGAAGCCCCCGCGCACTGGGGCCTGGCCGAGTTGCAGTTCGGCCTGTTCGAGGCCGAGGTCGAGTCGCAGCTGTGGCAACCCACCTTCATCGTTGACTACCCGGTCGAGGTCAGTCCCCTGGAGCGCGCCAGCGACAGCAACCCGGCCATCACCGAACGATTTGAGCTGTTCATCACCGGGCGCGAATACGCCAACGGTTTCAGCGAACTGAACGACGCCGAAGACCAGGCCGCGCGCTTCCAGGCCCAGGCCGCGAACAAAGAGGCCGGCGACGAAGAAGCGATGTACTACGACGCGGACTTCATCCGTGCGCTGGAGTACGGCATGCCGCCGGC
>JANOLY010000474.1:0-3378 GCA_031420055.1 Burkholderiales bacterium
CGATCAGCTCGCTGCGGCGGCTGCGGCGCGCTGCCTGCAGGGCCGCGCCGGCTGTCGCCAGTGCCAGCGCGTATCGCTCCTGGCGCGTCTGCACATGCGCCAGGCAGGCCAGCGCGCGCGCCCGGTGCGCGGCCGTGCGCCCGGCCAGCGCCAGCATGGCCTGGGCATCGGCCTCGGCAGCGGGCAGGTCCAGCAGGGCCAGATGGCTGTCGATGCGCTGCGCCAGCAGGCCAAGCCGCGCCGGCCCGCGCAGGCCCCGCGCGGCCAGCGCCGCCGTCAGCGTTTGCAACGCCAGCGCATGCTGGCCAGCGCGGGCCTGATCGGCAGCCCGTTGCTGCGGCGATGGCGCCGGCGGCGTCTGCGGCACGGCAACGTGGGTCTGCAAGCGGGGGGTGCGGCGGCTCGTCATCGTTGCAACTCCTGGGCGCGGCAGGGAGTCGCGCGCGCGCAACGATTATTGGCGGCGCCGGCCGGTGGCCTCAGTGGCGTTTGGCGCGGCGGATTAGTGCGGTATTCACAAACGCGCGGGCGGGTTGCGGCACGAGGTTTGGGCGCCGCATCGCTGCGGCCGTAGGTGACCTCAGCGCGGTGCGTCAGTCACCGTTCGACCCCAAAGTCCATGTCGATGAATGAGAGCTCAGGCACCCCGCGTGCTGCGGCGCACTTTGATGGCCTGGGGTTCGTGCTTCGTCAACCAGTCTTGAAGTGCGCCATCGACTCTCGTTTGCCATCCGTTCCCGGTGGCCCGAAAGGCCGCGAGAACTTCAGGTGACAAGCGGATGTTGATCACCTCCTTGGGAGGCTTCTTTCCCGGCCCACGCTGGCCCGGCAGGCGTTTGGCAGCCAACGCCGCGCGGACGACTTGATAGCCGCCCCCGTGTGTGACCACCGCGTCCTTGAAGTATTGCGCCACGGCCTTCGGATCGTTGGGGTCGTACGGCGCGTGCGCCAAGGCGACTTGCGCCGGGGCAGCTTCGATCGCTGCCTTGATTTGTTCAGCGGTGAACCTGGGAGAAGTACTCGCGTGCTTCATGTTTGGTCGCCTTGCGTAAAGAGATGACGTGGATGTTCTCGCCGCGTTCTGTGTAGGTCATGCGAACGACTTGACCGCCGAGCCAGCCAAGGAGGTTTATTCGTTGCTCGCCATAGTGCAGCCTGTCGTCGTCCTTGCTTGTGACCGGGCCGTCGAAGACCGCATCGCACCCAACAAAGTCCAGTTCGTGGTCCTTGATGTTTAGCTGCCGCTTCGGCTCATCCCAAGTCAAAATACTTTGATTGTATCCACGAAAAAAAGGTTCAGACACTGTACCAAGAACCTCCTGCCGCTGAGGTCTGTCGGGGACAACGGCGAGCGCGCGTGACTGCGCCTGGCGATACGCCAGCCGGCTAGGATGCGCCCAGACCCACCATGACCACCCCCGACCTCGCACGCAGCTTCACGCTGGCCACGCCGCCCGCGGGCTTTGCCGCCGACCCCTACCCGGTGTACGCGGCGTTGCGTGAACACAGCCCCGTGCATGAACTGGCACCCGGCACCTTCATGCTCACACGCCACGAAGACGTGCTGGCCGCCTACCGCAGCGCGCATGTCAGCAGCGACAAGCAGCGCGAGTTCGGCCCACGGCTGGGCGTGGGCACGCCGATCTACGAGCACCACACCACCAGCATCGTCTTCAGCGACCCGCCGCGCCACACGCGTGTGCGCCGGCTGCTGATGGGCGCGTTGAACCAGCGTGCCATCGCGCGCATGGAGGCCGGTGTGGTGACGCTGGTGGTTGGCCTGCTGGACCGCATGGCCGAGCTGCCCGCTCCGGATTTGGTGGACGACTTCGCGGCGCGCATTCCGGTCGAGGTGATAGGCAACCTGCTCGACGTGCCGCACACCGAGCGCGGCCCGCTGCGCCACTGGTCGCTGGCCATCTTGTCGGCGCTGGAGCCCGCACCGGGCGCGGACCGCCTGGCGCTGGGCAGCACGGCGGTGAGCGAGTTCCTGGTCTACATGCGCGGCCTGGTGGCCGAGCGCGCCCGCCACCCCGGCGACCCCGACGCCGACGTGCTGACCCGCATGCTGCGCGGCGACGACCAGGGTCCGCTGGACGAGATGGACTTGCTGCACAACTGCATCTTCTTGCTCAACGCCGGGCACGAGACCACCACCAACCTCATCGGCAACGGCATGCACACGCTGCTGACGCAGCCCGCGGCGCTGGCGCAGCTGGTGGCCGAGCCGGCGCTCATCAACACGGCGGTTGAAGAGATGCTGCGGTTTGAAAGCCCCATCCAGCTGAACAACCGCCAGCTCACCGCGCCACAGAGTTTTTCCGGGCGCGAACTGCCCACCGGCAGCTTCCTCACGCTGTGCGTGGGTGCGGCCAACCGCGACCCAGCGGCCTTCCCCGACCCCGGCAGCTTTGACGTGGCGCGCAAGCCCAACAACCACCTGGCGTTTGGCCAGGGCATGCATGCGTGCTCGGGCATGAACGTGGCGCGGCTGGAAGCGCGCGTGGCCATTGCGCGGCTGCTGGCGCGCCACCCGCGCATGGCGCCCAGCGCAGCGGCCGAACGCGACCTGCGCTTGCGTTTTCGCGGCCTGCGCCATCTGCCCGTGCGGTTGGCTTGACGGCCCCATGGCCGAGCCGTTCAAGAACTTCATCAACCCCGCGCTGGTGCGCAGCGCGGCAGCGCATCTGGCACGCGCGTGGCCCGACTTTGATACCAAGCGCTTCGAGCGGCTGGCCAATGCCGGCTTGCAAGCGCTGGAGCTGAAGGCCCGCGCGATGCAGGTCGGTGCCGCGCTGGAAGCCACGTTGCCGGCGGACTTCATGGCGGCCGCCAATGTCATCGAAGCCGCCCTGGCGCCAGCGCCGGCGGGCGACGACGCTGCCGTGCCAGCACCCGTGGCCGACGACGGCCTGCGCGGCTGGGTGCTGTGGCCCGTGGGCGAGTTCGTGGCCCGGCGCGGACTGGCACACCCCGACCGTGCACTGGCCACACTGCACGCGCTGACGCAGCGGTTCACGGCCGAATTTGCGCTGCGGCCCTTCATCGTCGCCCACCCTGCCCTGGCCTTCGCCGCGCTGGCGCGCTGGTGCAGCGACGAAAGCCCCCACGTACGCCGCCTGGCCAGCGAAGGCAGCCGCCCGCGCCTGCCCTGGGGCCTGCGCTTGCAGTCGCTGGTGGCCGACCCCACGCCCACCCTACCGCTGCTGCGCGCCTTGCAAGACGACCCCAGCGCTTACGTGCGCCGCAGCGTGGCCAACCACTTGAACGACATTGCCAAGTCCCACCCGCCGCGGGTCTGCGCCTGGTTTGATGAACACCTGACCGGCGCCGCGCCCTAGCGGCGCGCGCTGCTGCGCCACGCCAGCCGCACGCTCA
>JANOLY010000475.1:0-8620 GCA_031420055.1 Burkholderiales bacterium
CTTCAGGGTCGTCGCCGTTGACGTGCAACACGGGCGCTTCAATCATCTTCACCACATCGCTGCAGTACAGCGTGCTGCGGCTGTCGCGCGGGTCGCTGGTGGTGAAGCCGATCTGGTTGTTCACCACCAGGTGCACCGTGCCGCCAGTGAAGTAGCCGCGCGTCTGCGCCAGCGCCAGGGTCTCCATCACCACGCCCTGGCCGGCAAAGGCCGCGTCGCCGTGCACCAGCACCGGCAGCACCTGCGACCCGGTCGTATCGCCGCGCCGGTCCATGCGCGCCTTGCACGAGCCTTCGACCACCGGGTTGACGATCTCCAGATGGCTGGGGTTGAAGGCCAGGCTCAAGTGCACCGGGCCGCCCGGCGTGGGGATGTCGCTGGAAAAGCCCTGGTGGTACTTCACGTCACCCGAGGGCAGGGCCTCGGGGGCGGTGTGGTCGAACTCGGCAAACAAGTCGGCCGGCATCTTGCCCAGCGTATTGACCAGCACGTTCAAGCGGCCGCGGTGGGCCATGCCGATGACGATTTCCTGCACGCCCTTGGCGCCGGCGCGCTGCACCAGTTCGTCCATGCTGGCGATGAAGCTCTCGCTGCCTTCGAGCGAAAACCGTTTCTGGCCAACGTACTTGGTGTGCAGAAAGCGCTCGAGCCCTTCGGCCGCGGTCAAGCGCTCGAGAATGTGCTTCTTCTGCGCCGGGCTGTACGCGGGCTTGCTGCGCACACTTTCAAGCCGCTCTTGCCACCAGCGCTTTTCGGTGGGGTCGGTGCAGTGCATGAACTCGACGCCTATGGTGCTGCAGTAAGTTTCGCGCAGCGCCTGCACGATCTCGCGCAGCGTCATGTTTTCGGCCTTGCCGAAATACGTGTTGCCGGCCGAGAACGTGATGTCCATGTCGGACTCGCTCAGGTCGTAGAACGCCGGTTCGAGTTCAGGAATCTTGGGCCGCTCGGTGCGCTTGAGTGGGTCCAGGTCAGCCCAGCGTGAACCCAAGAATCGGTAGGCCGCGATCAGGCTTTGCACATGCACTTGCTTGCGCGCCACGGCCAGATCGGCCGCGCTGGCCTTCAGCGCAAAGGCATTGGCCTTGGCGCGCTGCGCGAATGATTCGACCACCGGGGCGTGGGCCACGTCGCGCGTGTCGCTGCCATCGGTGGCGGGCACGTGCTGGAGGTTGTCGAAGTAGGTGCGCCAGTTGTCGGGCACGCTGCCCGGGTTGTCGAGATAGGACTCGTACAACTCCTCGACGTAAGGGGCATTGCCACCGAACAGGTACGAGTTGGACCTGGTTTGCTGCATCATCTTTCGCTCACCTTGCCGCCCTGGTCTTCAGGGCAAGAGATGGGTTGATCAACCTTCCGCGGCCCCGGCTTCACCGGGCAAGCGGACTAGCGACTTAGCCTTGCTGTCTGATTGCTACAAGCAAGGGGACGGGAAGGAACTGGGTCTGGCGAGCCGGCACTCTATCACCGCGCCTCTCACATCCTTGACTTGAATTGGGCCGTACACGCCCCGGTGTTTTGCTGACAGCAAAGCGACTTTGCACACAGACTGTGCGTTCCATGCCACAGCGGACCATACGGATTCACCTGCAGGCCCCGACCAAACCTGCCCCGGGGCAGGTCTGTAACGGCTGTGGCGTGTGTTGCACCGTGGCACCGTGCCCGCTGGGCATGTGGGTGTCGCGCCGCCGACAAGGCGAATGCGCCGCGCTGGCCTGGAACGCCGCCGAGCAGCGCTACCGCTGCGGCGTGGTGGCCGAGCCGGCGCGCTGGCTGCCCTGGCTGCCGGCCGGTCTGGCGCGCCGGCTGGCCCTGCGCTGGATTGCATCGGCCGCCGGCTGCGACAGCGACCTGCAAGCCGGCTGAAGCCCAGCGCCGCGGACTTTCCCGGTCCCGCGCCTGGCCGCCTGCCCGTAGCATCGCGGCTCCATCCCCGCAAGGAGCCGCCGCATGAACCTCAAGAGCCTTGTCGCCACCACCCTGCTGGCCGTCGCGCTGGCCACGCCCGCCAGCGCGCAGACGCTGCGCTGGGCCGCGCAGAACGACGTCCTGACACTGGACCCACACTCGCAGAACCACGCCACCACCAGCGCCATCCTGATGCACGCCTATGAAGGCCTGACGCGCTACAGCGCCAACTACCAGATCGAACCCGGGCTGGCCACCAAGTGGACCTACACCTCGCCCACCCTGGTGCGCTTCGAGTTGCGCAAGGGCGTGCGCTTTCAGGACGGCACGCCGTTTACCGCCGACGACGTGGTCTTCTCGTTCGGCCGCATCCGGCAGCCGCAAGGCACGATGCAGGCCTTCGTGACCGGCATCAGCGAGATCCGCAAGGTCGACGACCACACCATCGACATGGTGCTCGCCGGCCCCAACCCGCTGCTGCTTCGCAACATCATCGACTTCCGCGTCATGAGCCGGGCCTGGGCTGAAAAGAACCGCACCACCAGCGTGCAGGATTACAAGGCCAAGGAAGAGAACTTCGCCTCGCGCAACGTGATGGGCACGGGCGCCTACCGCGTCACGGGCTGGATGCCCGAGCAGCGCGTCACCATGAGCATCCACACCGGCTGGTGGGACAAGCACACGGGCAACGTCAAGGAAGTGATCTACACGCCCATCAAGTCCGACCCCACGCGCGTGGCCGCACTGCTATCGGGTGACGTCGACCTGCTGACCGACATCCCCACCCAAGACGTGGCGCGGCTGCGCGGCGACGCCAAGCTGAAGATCGTCGACGGCCCCGAGGTGCGCACCATCTTCTTCGCACCCGACATCGGCAGCGCCGAGCTGAAGTACAGCAGCGTCAAGGGCAAGAACCCGTTTGCCGACAAGCGAGTGCGCCAGGCGCTTTCAATGGCCATCGACCGCGAGGCCATCAAGCGCAACATCATGCGCGGGTTGTCGATTCCGGCCGGCACCATGGTGGCCCCCGGTGTCAACGGCAACACGCCCGAGCTTGACGCGCCGACCCGCCCCGACCCCGACGGCGCGCGCAAGCTGCTGGCCGAGGCGGGCTACCCCGACGGGTTTGAGGTGCGGCTGAACTGCCCCAACAACCGCTACGTCAACGATGAAGAAATCTGCCAGGCGGTGTTGGCGATGTGGGCGCGTGTGGGCGTCAAAGCCAACTTGGTGGCCGAGAACATGGCCACCTTCAGCCAGAAGTACCAGAACTTCGACACCTCGATGTACCTGCTGGGCTGGGGCGTGCCCACCTACGATGCGCAGTACACCATTCAGTCCATCGCGCGCACGCGCAGCACGGGCGCCGACGGAAATTTAAACTACAGCAAGAACAGCGACCCGGTGGTTGACCGCCTGAACGATGCCATGAAGACCGAGACCGACTCCGGCAAGCGCAACGCCATGATTCGGGAAGCGCTGCAGCGCATCAAGGACGAGGTGCTGCTCATCCCCATCCACCACCAGATGCGGCCTTGGGCCATGAAGGCCGGCGTGAGCACGGTGCACCGCTCGGACGACCGGCCCGAGGCGCGCTTCGCCACCGTGCAGTAAGCGCGCCGCCTCAGCCTGCGGCGGCGTGGGCCGGCAAGCCCAGCCGCGCGCGGGCGGCGGTGTACTCGTGCTGCAGCCGGGCCACGAGGTCGGCCGCGGGCAGCACGGCCTTCACGGCACCGATGCCCTGGCCGCAGCCCCAGATGTCCTTCCAGGCCTTCTTGGCGCTGTCGCCGCCGCCGAAGTTCATCTTCGTGGGGTCGCTTTCGGGCAGGTTGTCGGGGTCCATGCCGGCGTTGCGCACGCTGGGCTTGAGGTAGTTGCCGTGTACGCCGGTGAACAGGCTGCTGTAGACGATGTCGTCACTGTTGCTGTCCACGATGCACTGCTTGTAGGCCTCAGACGCACGGGCCTCAACGGTAGCGATGAAGGCCGATCCCAGGTACGCGAAGTCCGCCCCCATGGCCTGCGCGGCCAGCACGGCGTTGCCGGTGGAGATGGCGCCGCTCAGCGCCAGCGGGCCGCCGAACCACTCGCGAATTTCCTGCACCAGCGCAAACGGGCTCTTCACGCCGGCGTGCCCACCGGCGCCCGCGGCCACGGCAATCAGGCCGTCGGCGCCCTTGTCGATGGCCTTCTTGGCGAAGGTGTTGTTGATGATGTCGTGCAGCACCACGCCACCCCAGGCGTGCACCGCGTCATTGATGTCGGTGCGCGCGCCCAGCGAGGTGATGACGATAGGCACCTTGTACTTCGCGCAGACCTGCATGTCGTGCTCGAGCCGGTCGTTGGTCTTGTGCACGATCTGGTTGATGGCGAACGGCGCGGCCCTGCGGTCGGGGTGGGCGCGGTCCCAGGCGGCCAGGGTCTCGGTGATCTCGGCCAGCCACTCGTCAAGCTGCGAGGCCGGCCGCGCGTTGAGTGCCGGCATCGAACCCACCACACCCGCGTGGCACTGCGCGATGACGAGCTTGGGGTTGCTGATGATGAACAGCGGCGCACCGATGATGGGCAGCGGCACGCGTTGCAGCACCGGGGGCAGCCAACGATCAGGGCTCGAGGGCATCATCAAAAACTCTCCAGCGCCAGGGCGGTGACGGAATCAGCGCCTTCGACGATGCTGTCGCGCAGGGTGGTCGCCTTGTTGAGGATGTGGTCGCCATAGAAGCGCGCGGTGGCGATCTTGGCCTTCATGAACGTGGCCTCGTGGCCCTCGGCCAGGCGGGCCTGCGCCACCAACAGGGCACGCGCCATCTGCCAGCCGGCCATCACGGTGCCGGCGAGCATCAGGTAGGGCACGCTGCCGGCATAGGCCGCGTTCGGGTTCGCCTTGCCTTGGCTGCAGACGAAGTCCACCGCGTCGACGAAGGCGCGCCGGCCGGCGGCCAGGTGCTTGGCCATGGCCAGTGAATCGGCGCTGCCGTGGGCCTTGAGCTCGCCCTCGGTGGTCTCGATCTGGCCGGCAATGGCACGCGCCACTGCGCCGCCGTCGCGCGCCGTCTTGCGGCCCACGAAGTCATTGGCCTGGATGGCGGTGGTGCCTTCGTAGATGGTCAGTATCTTGGCGTCACGCAGGTACTGCGCAGCGCCGGTTTCTTCGATGTAGCCCATGCCGCCATGCACCTGCACGCCCAGGCTGGCCACGTCCAGCGCCATCTCGGTGGACAAGCCCTTCACCAGCGGCACCATGAACTCGTAGAAGGCCTGGTTCTGCTTGCGCACCGCCGCGTCGGGGTGCGCGTGCGCGGCGTCAAAGGCGCTGGCCGCCACCAGCGCCATGGCGCGGCAGCCTTCGGTGTGCGCACGCATGGTCATCAGCATCCGGCGCACATCGGGGTGGTGGATGATGGCCGTAGGCGCATTGGCCGATCCATCCACGGGCCGGCTTTGCACGCGGTCGCGCGCATAGCCCACCGCGTGTTGGTAGGCGCGCTCGGCCAGCGCAATGCCCTGGATGCCCACGCCGTAGCGGGCGGCGTTCATCATGATGAACATGTATTCCAGGCCGCGGTTCTCAGCGCCGATGATCTCGGCCACCGCGCCGCCCTGGTCGCCGTACTGCAGCACTGCCGTGGGGCTGGCCTTGATGCCCAGCTTGTGTTCGATGCTGACGCAGTGCACGTCGTTGCGCGACCCGTCCGGCAACAGCTTGGGGCAGATGAACAGCGAGATGCCCTTCACGCCTTCGGGCGCGCCCACGACACGTGCGAGCACCAGGTGGACGATGTTGTCCGCCATGTCGTGCTCGCCGTAGGTGATGTAGATCTTGGTGCCGAACAGCTTGTAGCTGCCGTCGGGTTGCGGCTCGGCGCGTGTGCGCACCAGCGACAGGTCGCTGCCGGCCTGCGGCTCGGTCAGGTTCATGCTGCCCGTCCAGCTGCCATCCAGCATCTTCGGGATGTAGGCCGCCTGCTGCGCCGGCGTGCCTGCCGTCAACAGCGCTTCGATGGCGCCGTCGGTCAGCAGCGGACACAGCGCGAAGCTCATGTTGGCGCTGTTGACCATCTCGCTGCACGCGGCGTGGATCAGCTTGGGCAGGCCCTGCCCGCCCACCGCCACCGGGTGCTGCAAGCCCTGCCAGCCGCCTTGCGCGAACTGGCGAAAGGCTTCCTTGAAACCCGGCGTGGTGGTGACCTTGCCGTCCTTGAAGAAAGAGGGGTTGCGATCACCCGCCACGTTCAGCGGCGCGACCACGCCCTCGTTGAAGCGCGCACATTCCTCCAGCACGGCAGCGGCCGTGTCCGGGCCGGCGTCCTCGAACCCGGGCATCTGGGCCACGGCCTCCAGGCCGGCCAGTTCCTTCATGACAAACAGCATGTCAGTGACGGGGGCGGTGTAGCTCATGGCGGTTCTCCAGATACAAGAAAGGGCGCCGCGGTGGGCGCCCTGTCGGCGTTGGGGGTGGACTACAGGCTGTTGACGAGCTCGGGCACGGCGACGAACAGGTCGGCCTCCAGGCCGTAGTCGGCGATGCTGAAGATGGGTGCCTCGGCGTCCTTGTTGATGGCCACGATGACCTTGGAGTCCTTCATGCCCGCCAGGTGCTGGATGGCGCCGCTGATGCCGCAGGCGATGTACAGGCTGGGTGCCACGATCTTGCCGGTCTGCCCCACCTGCCAGTCGTTGGGCGCGTAGCCGGCGTCCACCGCGGCGCGGCTGGCGCCCAGTGCGGCGCCCAGCTTGTCGGCCAGCGGCGTGAGCACGGCGTCGAACTTTTCGCTCGAACCCAGTGCCCGGCCGCCGCTGACGATGATCTTGGCCGCGGTCAATTCAGGCCGGTCGTTCTTGGCGATCTCGCTGCCGACAAACGCCGACAGGCCGCTGTCGGCCACTGCCACCAGCAGTTCAACCGCCGCGCTGCCGCCGCTGGCCGGCGCGGCGTCAAAGCCCGTGGTGCGCACGGTGATGATCTTGATGGCGTCGGTACTCTGCACGGTGGCGATGGCGTTGCCGGCGTAGATCGGCCGCTCGAAGGTATCGGCCGACAGCACTTTCATGACATCGCTGATCTGCGCCACGTCCAGCAGCGCGGCCACACGCGGCGCGACGTTCTTGCCATGCGCCGTGGCGGGGAACAGCACATGGGTGTAGTTGCGCGCCACGGCCAGCACCTGTGCGGCCACGTTCTCGGCCAGCTGCTCGGCCAGGCAGGGCGCGTCGGCATGCAGCACCTTGGCCACACCGGCGATCTGCGCCGCGGCCTGGGCTGCACCTGCCGCGCTGGCGCCAGCCACCAGCACATGCACGTCGCCACCGCATTGCAAGGCGGCGGTGACGGTGTTGAACGTGGCGCCCTTGAGGGTGCCGTGGTCGTGTTCGGCGACGACGAGTTGGGCCATCTCAGATCACCTTCGCTGCGTTCTTGAGTTTGTCCACCAGCGTGGCCACGTCGGGCACCTTGATGCCGGCACCGCGCTTGGGCGGCTCGCTGACCTTGAGCGTGCGGATGCGCGGCGCCACGTCCACGCCCAGGTCTGAGGGCTTGATGACCTCCAGCGTCTTCTTCTTGGCCTTCATGATGTTGGGCAGTGTCACGTAGCGCGGTTCGTTCAGGCGCAGGTCGGTGGTGACCACGGCCGGCAGCTTGACGCGCACGGTTTCCATGCCGCCGTCGACTTCACGCGTGACGACGGCATGGCCGTCAGCGACTTCCACTTTGTTGGCAAAGGTGGCTTGCGGCATGCCGGCCAGGGCCGACAGCATCTGCCCGGTCTGGTTGCAGTCGTCGTCGATGGCTTGCTTGCCGCAGATCACCAGGCCGGGCTGCTCCCGGTCCACCAGCGCCTTCAGCAGCTTGGCCACCGCCAGTGGCTGCAACTCATCAACGCACTCGACCAGGATGGCGCGGTCCGCACCGATGGCCATGGCCGTGCGCAGCGTTTCCTGGCATTGCGTGACACCGCAAGACACGGCCACGATCTCGGTGACCACGCCCTTCTCCTTGAGCCGCACCGCTTCTTCGACGGCGATCTCGTCAAAGGGGTTCATGCTCATCTTCACATTGGCGATATCCACGCCCGTGCCGTCACTTTTGACGCGCACTTTGACGTTGTAATCGACCACCCGCTTGACAGTGACCAGCACCTTCATGAACGACGCTCCTGGACTCGACCGACCGTGACTTGACTGCGGTCGATTCTAGGCGTCGCACTTGGGTTGCACCGGGCTTGAGCGCAAAGAATAGTACGGTCGTACTATTTTTTTAGTTCGCCCCAGCGGTGGTGCCCGGAACGGGAATTGAACCCGTAAGCCCCTTTTGGAGGCGGCGGATTTTAAGTCCGCTGCGTTTGCCGATTTCGCCATCCGGGCGCCGAGGCATTATCGGCCGGCGTGCAGGGCTCACGCGCTGCGCAGACACCGCCATCGCAGTGCTCTGTGCCCGCAAAGACTGACCCGGATTGCTCACTTGCCTACCACCCACCAGGCAATAGCCGTGAACAGCGCCTCGCGCGGGTAGCTGCGCGGCACGGCCCGCGCCCGCAGCAGCGACCGAGGGTGGCGATCCAGCGGCGGCGCCAGGCCACGTGGTCGCTGCGCGCTTCGGTCAGCAGCCTGCTACCGGGCGAAAGGGCGTCGCGCGCCAGCAGCTGGCCGTCGTTGCGCGAGTCGATGGCGCCCAGTTCGACAAGAACTCCGCGCAATGCGGGCGCTGTTTCGA
>JANOLY010000476.1:0-8265 GCA_031420055.1 Burkholderiales bacterium
CGTGGCAAGCCCGAACTCTTCAACCGGCCCGACTACAACTTCCGCCTGGAACCGGCCGCCGCGGGCGAGCCCGACGGCAGCGAGCAGGTGCTGATCAGCACGCGCCAGCGCGGCGCGCCGCTGGACCTGATCGTGGCCGAGGCCATGATCCTGGCCAACAGCACCTGGGGCGGCTGGATTGCCGAGCACGGCGTGCCTGGCATCTACCGCAGCCAGGCCAGCATGTTGCCGGGCGTGAAGGTGAAGATGGGCACCCGGCCCGCGCCGCACGCCGGCATGGGTGTCGCGCAGTACACCTGGGCCACGTCGCCACTGCGGCGTTATGTGGATTTGGCCAACCAGTGGCAAATCATCGCCTGCGCCCGCCACGGCCGCACCGCCGCGCTGGTCGCCCCCTTCAAGCCCAAGGACACGGCGCTGTTCGCGGTGATCTCGGCCTTCGACGCCGCCTACGCCGCCTACAACGACTTCCAGAACGGCATCGAACGCTGGTGGTCGCTGCGCTGGCTGGAACAGAACGCCGTGGCCGAACTCGAGGCCACGGTGATGAAGGACGGCCTGGTGCGTGCCGAGACACTGCCGCTGGTGTTCCGCGTGCCGGGCACCGATGCGCTGCCCCGCGGCACCCGGGTGCGCGCGCGCGTGGCCGGTGTCGACTTGCTGACGTTGGAGCTGCACACCACGCTGCTGGCGCGGCTGGACGACACCGCGGCCGCCGCCCAGCCCGTTGCGGTGGACGACGCGGCCGACGACGAGCTGGAAAGCACCGGCACGCTGACACTGGCCATCAGTGTGGACGAGGCCGAGCCGGCCGACGCCGCCGCCCCGGTGGCCGCGGCCTGAACACGCACCCTTTGGGCATGCGCTGGCGCGAACTCACCGTGCTGCAGGCCGCGCTGCTGGTCTCGCTGCTGGTGCACGCGGGCCTGCTGGCCGTGCGCTTTGTGGACCCGCAAGCGCTGCACAAGGCCTTCAGCGACAAGCCGCTGGAGGTGATCTTGGTCAACGCGCGCTCCACCGCCGCGCCGGAGCTGGCCCACGCGCTGGCGCAGGTCAACCTGGCCGGCGGTGGCGACGCGGCCAGCGGCCGGGCGACATCGCCCCTGCCCGCCACGGCCACGCTGACCCCCGGCGATGCGGCTGACGACGCCAGCCGGCGCATCGAGAACCTGCAAACCGAACAGCAGCAGTTGCTGGCGCAGATCCGCCGCGAGGTGGCCGCCCTGCCCCCGCCCGACCCGCGGCGCGACAGCGGCAGCCAGGCAGCGCGCGACCAGGACGAGCAGCGCCGCGCGCTGCTGCGGCTGCTGGCCGAGATCGAAAAGCGCGTCAACGAAGACAGCGCCGCGCCCAAGAAGCGCTACATCAGCCCGGCCACGCGCGAAGCCGTCTACGCGCTGTACTACGACGCCCTGCGCCGGCGCGTCGAAGCCCGCGGCACGCGCGACTTTCCGCAGCAGGGCGGTCAAAAGCTGTACGGCGAGCTGACCATGAACGTCACGGTCGACGCCCAGGGGCGCGTGGTCGAGGCCGAGATCGTGCGGCCCTCAGGCTCGCGTTTGCTCGACGCCAAGGCGGTGGCCATCGTGCACGCCGCCGCCCCCTTCGGCCCGTTCAGCACCGCCATGCGGGCGCAGGCCGACCAGATCGTCGTCACCTCGCGCTTTCGCTTTACACGTGAAGACGGTCTGGAAACCACTTTGAGCGAACGATGAGCAAGCTAGCCGGCCCGGACCCGAAACTCGATCGCTACGCCGTGCTCGGCAACCCCGTGGCGCACAGCCGCAGCCCCGACATCCACGCCGCCTTTGCCGCCCAGACGGGGCAGGCGCTGGAATACGGCCGGCTGCTGTGCCCGCTGGAGGGCTTTGCCGATGCCGTGCGCACCTTTGCCGGCAGCGGGGCGCGCGGCTGCAACGTCACCGCGCCTTTCAAGTTCACCGCCCGGCGCCTGGCCCAGCACACCAGTGAGCGCGCCGTGCTGGCCGCAGCCGTCAACACGCTGAGTTTTCGCGCCGACGGTTGGCATGCCGACAACACCGACGGCGTGGGTCTCGTGCGTGACATCGAAGACAACGCCGGCGTCGCCCTGGCCGGCCAGCGCGTGCTGCTGGTGGGCGCGGGCGGGGCCGGCGCGGGCGTGCTGGGGCCGCTGATCGCCGCGCGCCCGGCCTGCGTGGTGGTCATCAACCGCACCGAAGGCAAGGCGCGCTCGCTGGTGCAGCGCCACGCCGACTGGGCCCGCCAGCATGGCGTGGAGCTGTCGGCCTGCGCGCTGGACGACGCCGGCAGCGGTTTTGGCGTGGTGCTCAACGCCAGCGCCAGCAGCCTGACGGGCCAGGCGTCGCCCGTGCATGCCGCGGTGCTGGCCCCCGGCGCCTTGGCCGTCGACCTGATGTACGGCCCGGCCGCAGCATCCTTTCTGGCCTGGGCCCAGGCCGCAGGCGCCATCCCGCGGGACGGCCTGGGCATGCTGGTGGAACAGGCGGCCGAAGCCTTCTTCATCTGGCGCGGTGTGCGCCCACTCACCGCGCCGGTGTTGCAGGCCTTGCGTTTGCAGGTCGACTCGTGAAGCCCACCCGCCACCCCCTTGTCCGCCAAGCAGGGCGCCAGGCCCTGCGCCTGCTGGCGCTGGTGGTGCTGTGCGCGCTGGCCTTGCAGGGGGTGTTCTTGCTGCGCGTTGCGCTGATGGCGGTGGTGGACCCGCAGTCCAGCACCTTCCAGCGCAGCGAGGCCTGGCGACTGCTGACCGAGCGCCAGCAAATCCTCTGGAGCCAACAGTGGGTGGCGGGCGCGGCCCAGTCGGTGCACCTCAAGCGCGCCGTCATCGCCAGCGAGGACGCCGCCTTCGCCGAGCACCCCGGCGTGGATTGGGACGCGCTTGAGCGCGCCTGGGACAAGAACCAGCGCGTCCAGGCCCGCGCTGAAAAAGCCGGTGCGCCGCGCCCGGGCGCGCGCGCGCCCAAGGTGGTGGGCGGCTCCACCATCACCCAACAACTGGCCAAGAACTTGCTGCTGTCGGGTGAACGCACGGTGCTGCGCAAGGGCCAGGAGCTGCTGCTCACGGCCATGCTCGAAACCCTGCTGAGCAAGCAGCGCATCCTGGAGATCTACCTGAACAACGTCGAGTGGGGCGAAGGCATCTTCGGCGCGCAGGCCGCGGCGCGGCACTACTTCCGCGTCGACGCCGCGCAGCTCAGCCCGGCACAGGCAGCGCGGCTGGCGGTGATGCTGCCGGCGCCCAAGCGCTTCGAGAAGAACCCGGCCTCGCCGTATGTGCTCTCGCGTGCCGCCACCATCGTGGCGCGCATGGGTGATGTGGTGCTGCCGTGAGACAGGCTGCCGAGCAAATCGCCGCCGCAGCCGCCGCCCTGGTGGTGGAAGAAGGCATGGAGTACGGCGCCGCCAAGCGGCGCGCCGCACGCGACCTCGGCCGGCGTTCTAGCCGCCTGGCCGAACTGCCCAGCAACGAGCAGCTCGAAGACGAGGTGCGCCAGCACATCGCGCTGTTCTGCGCCGACACCCAGCCCGCCGAGCTGCAAGCCCTGCGCGAAGTGGCCTTGCTGTGGATGCGCCGGCTGGCCTCGGCGCGCCCCCACCTGGGCGGCGCGGTGTGGCGCGGCACGGCCACGCGGCGTTCTGCCGTGCACCTGGACTTGTACTGCGACGACCCCAAGGGATGCGAGATCGAACTCATCAACGCCGGCGTGGATTACGACGTGGGCAGCATCGAGCAGGCCGGCGCCGAGCCCGTGAACGTGCTGACCGTGGGCACACGCAGCGCTGCATTGGGCGAACTGGTCAGCGTGCACCTGATCCTGCGCGACCATGACGACCTGCGCGGCGCGCTCAAACCCGACCAACAAGGCCGCAGCTGGCGCGGCGACCTGGCCACGCTGGAGCGGCTGATGCAGGCGGGTGCCCCATGACGGCCGGCGCAACAAACGTCCGCCGGACACTGCTGTTCGGTGGTGTGGCGGCCGCGGCGGTTGCGGGGGGGCTGGGCTGGGCGGGGTGGCGTGAACAGCAAGCCGCGCGCTGGGCCGCGCAGACCGGCGGTGTCTGGGACATGCGCTTCCCGCAACCGGGCGGGGGCGAGCTGGTGATGCAGGCACTGCGCGGGCGCCCGCTGGTGCTGAACTTCTGGGCCACCTGGTGCCCGCCCTGCGTAAAGGAAATGCCCGATCTCGACCGCTTCCAGCGCCAGCATGCGGCCCGCGGCTGGCAGGTCGTGGGTCTGGCCATCGATGCGCCCAGCCCCGTGCGCGAGTTCCTGGCGCGCACGCCGGTGGGCTATGCCATCGGCCTGGCCGGCCTGGACGGCACGGGGCTGAGCCGCCGGCTGGGCAACGAAGGCGGCGCCCTGCCCTTCACGGCGGTCTTCAATGCGGCCGGGGTGGTGGTGCTGCGCAAGCTGGGTGAAACCAGCCTGCAGCAGATGCAGCAGTGGGTCAATCTGGCTTGAACTGGCCGCCGACGGGAATGCCCGTTCAATGCGCCGCCAGCCGCTTCGAACAGCTTGTAAACAGGCGTAAAGTCCGCCTTCCGCTGGACACCCACGGTACTGCCCCATGAGCTTTCTTGTTCTGCACGGCCCCAACCTCAACTTGCTCGGCAGCCGCGAGCCGGCTCTCTATGGCCACACCACAATCGACGATATCGATGACGATCTCCACAAGATGGCAGAAAATGCCGTCGACAAGCTGCAAACCCTGCAAAGCAACCACGAAGGCTCGCTGATCGACCGCATCCACACCGCACGCGATGACGGCACTGAATTCATCATCATCAACCCCGCCGGCCTGACCCACACCAGTGTGGCGCTGCGCGACGCCTTGATGGCCGTGGCGCTGCCGTTCATTGAAGTGCACCTGTCCAACGTGCATGGCCGCGAGCCCTTCCGTCACCACTCGTACTTGTCGGCGGTGGCACTGGGCGTGATCTGCGGCCTCGGGCCCGACGGCTACCGTCTGGCCCTGCAGCACGCTCTCCAACGCCGCAGCACCCACGACGTCTGACGGCGCCCGCCCGCTGCCCCGCGACGGCCGCACCCCGGCCGGTGAAAACAACGAGGACCCCCCTGATGGACCTGAGAAAACTCAAGACGCTGATCGATCTGGTGTCGGAATCGAACATCTCCGAGCTGGAGATCACCGAAGCCGAAGGCAAGGTGCGCATCGTCAAGGCCAGTGGTGCGCCGGCCCACTACCTGCCACCCCCACCGCCGCCGGCCACGCCACAGGAAGTGGCGGTGGCTGCAGCCGCCACCGCCGCCACCGCAGCCGCCGTGTTGACCGCCGAAGCGCAGCCGCCGCCCGCGGGCAAGGTCATCAAGTCACCCATGGTGGGCACCTTCTACCGCGCTGCCAGCCCCGGAGCCAAGGCCTTTGTCGATGTCGGCGACACCATCGTGGAAGGCCAGGCCGTTTGCATCATCGAGGCGATGAAGATCATGAACGAGATCGAGGCCGACTACAGCGGCAAGATCCTGCGCATGCTGTGCGACAACGGCCAGGCCGTCGAGTACGGCCAGCCGCTGTACATCGTCGAGTAGGCGGCAGCGCGTGTTCAAGAAAATTCTGATTGCAAATCGCGGCGTTCTGCGCCGCCAGGCGCAGCGGCGCAGCCAAACCGCCCCGTGTGCGAAGCACACAAAGGGCGATTGAGCCGAGGCACCATGTTCAAAAAAATTCTCATTGCCAACCGAGGCGAAATCGCCCTGCGCATCCAGCGCGCCTGCCGCGAGATGGGCATCAAGTCCGTCATCGTCTACTCTGAAGCCGACCGCGAAGCCAAGTATGTGAAGCTGGCCGACGAGGCGGTGTGTATAGGCCCGGCGGCGTCCAGCTTGAGCTACCTCAACATGCCGGCCATCATCGCCACGGCCGAGGTGACCGACGCCGAGGCCATCCACCCCGGCTACGGCTTCCTGAGCGAAAACGCCGACTTCGCCGAACGGGTCGAGCAAAGCGGCTTCGTCTTCATCGGGCCCACGCCCGAGTCCATCCGCATCATGGGCGACAAGGTCTCGGCCAAGCAGGCCATGATCAAGGCCGGCGTGCCCTGCGTACCGGGCTCCGAGGGTGCCCTGCCCGACGACCCCAAGGAAATCGTGCGCCAGGCGCGCGCCATTGGCTACCCGGTGATCATCAAGGCCTCGGGCGGCGGCGGCGGGCGCGGCATGCGTGTGGTGCACACCGAAGCCGCCCTGATGCACGCCGTGCTGACCACGCGGTCCGAGGCCGGTGCGGCCTTTGGCAACCCGGCGGTGTACATGGAGAAGTTTCTCGAACATCCCCGGCACATCGAGATCCAGATCCTGGCCGACCAGCACAAGAACGTGGTCTGGCTGGGTGAGCGCGACTGCTCCATGCAGCGCCGGCACCAGAAGATCATTGAAGAAGCGCCGGCCCCGGGCATCCCGCGGCGTGTCATCGAACGCATCGGCGAGCGCTGTGTGGCCGCCTGCAAGCGCATCGGCTACCGCGGCGCGGGCACCTTCGAGTTTCTGTTCGAGAACGGCGAGTTCTTCTTCATCGAGATGAACACCCGGGTGCAGGTGGAGCACCCCGTCACGGAGATGGTGACCGGCATCGACATCGTGCAGATGCAGATCCGCGAGGCCGCGGGCGAGAAACTGCCCATCGAACAGCGCAACATCGAGATGCGCGGACACGATATCGAGTGCCGCATCAACGCCGAGGACGCCTACAAGTTCACCCCGTCACCCGGACGCATCACGATGTGGCATCCGCCCGGTGGCCCCGGCGTGCGGGTTGATTCACATGCCTATACCAACTATCACGTGCCGCCGAACTACGACTCGATGATCGGCAAGATCATTGTTCATGGCGACACCCGCGAGCAGGCCCTGGCCCGCATGCGCACGGCCCTGTCCGAGACGGTGATCGAAGGCATCAGCACCAACATCCCGCTGCACCGCGAACTGATGGCCGACGCCAAGTTCATCGAAGGCGGCACCACCATCCATTACCTCGAGGGCTGGCTGGGCCAGCACCGCCGGTAGCCGGGCGCATGTTCGAACTCGTGCTGCGCGCGCCCCAGGCCCTGGTGGAGCCGGTGTCCGACGCGCTCATGGACGAGCTCGACGCGCTGTCGGTGTCGGTCGAGGACGCCGACGCCGGCACTGAGGGCGAGCACGCGATCTTCGGCGAACCGGGCATGCCGGCGCCGGCCGACGGCTGGAGCCGCTCGACGATCAAGGCGCTGTTCGAGTCCGAGCCCGCGGCCGAGCGCGCCGCCACGCTGCTGCTGGCCCAGGACTGGGCCCAGGGCCTGCACGTCCAGGCGCTGTCGGCGCTGGCCGACGAGGACTGGGTGCGCCTGACGCAGAGCCAGTTCGCACCGGTCGCCATCACGCCCGAGTTCTGGGTCGTGCCGAGTTGGCACGAGCCGCCTGCCGCGGCGAGGCAGGTCATCCGACTCGACCCCGGCATGGCCTTCGGCACCGGCACCCACCCCACCACGCGCAGGTGCCTGCGCTGGCTGGCGCGCCGGCCTGCCTCGGCGCACTTGCACCGCGTGCTCGACTACGGCTGCGGCTCGGGCATCCTGGCCATCGGGGCGGCGCTGATGCGCGGTGCAGCGGGCGCGCAGCAGATCGACGCCGTCGACATCGACCCCGCCGCGGTGCAGGCCACGCGCGACAACGCGGCGCACAACGGCGTCACGCTCAACGCCGCGCTGCCCGACCATGCGCAGGGCGAATACGGCGTCGTGCTGGCCAACATCCTGGCCACCCCGCTCAAGCTGCTGGCGCCGCTGCTGTCGGGTCATGTGCAGCGCGGCGGCTGGCTGGTGCTGGCCGGCATCCTGGACCGTCAGGCCGATGAAGTCGCTGCCGCCTACGCGCCCTGGCTGCCCCTTTCGGTGGTCGACAGCGACGAAGGCTGGATCCTGATGAGCGGCCAGCGGGCGAGCACCGCGTGACGGAGCGCCCCGCCTGATGGCCACCGGGCTGGCCACCCGCTGCAGCGCCTGCAGCACGGTGTTCCGCGTCGTGCCCGACCAGTTGCGGGTCTCCGAGGGCTGGGTGCGCTGCGGCCGCTGCGCCGAGGTCTTCAACGCGCTCGAGGGCCTGGTGGACCTGGAAACCGGCCTGCCCAAGCGCACCCTGGGCGCTGGCCTGGCGCCACCCGTGGCCAGCGAAGCGAGCGAAGACCTCGAAGGCCACTTCGACATCGCCCAGCCTGCCGCCCGACCCGGTGCGCCGGCCCTGCCTCCGCCGCGGCCCGCCCCGCCGCC
>JANOLY010000477.1:0-7294 GCA_031420055.1 Burkholderiales bacterium
GTTGATGCTGGGTGCCGACGCGCGCACGCTGTCGGCAACGCAAAAGCTCATCGCCGAACACGAAATGGGCGAGCTGTTCAAAGTCATCGCTCTGGCGCGCGGCATCGCGCTCGACCCGCTGGGCTTTGCGGCGGGCGACCGCACGCACCGGCTGTAGGTGCCCGCCCATGCGCTGGCTGTTGATCTTTCTGCTGGCCTGCCTGCTCTTCAACGGCCTGCGCGGATGGCTGGGCAAGGTGGGCCTGGGCAAGCTGCCGGGCGACTTCAGCTTCAAGCTGCGCGGCCGCGAGTGGTATGTGCCGCTGACGAGTTCGGTGGTGCTGACCGTGCTGGCGATGCTGTTGGGGTTGTTGATTTGACGCGCCCGCCGGCTGCGCGTCACCAGAGCCATGCAACACCGCGTGGGTTGACTGCCACGAAGACAAGGCATCAACCGGGCCATGACTTGAAAACGGTTCTTTGAACATAAACACACATGCGCTTATGATCGAAGGAAACTTCAAAGACCACTCATGGCCAACATCAACTCAGCACGCTTGTCTGTGATGGTCTCTGTGGAGACCGACCGCGCTCTGCGCGCCTATCTGGGCGCCCAGGGCAAGCGCAAGGGCGATCTCTCGAACTTCATTGAAGAGGCAGTGCTCTGGCGCATGCTGGACAAGGATGTACAGGCCGTGAAAGCACGCAACAGCGACATCCCGCCCGAGGATCTGCAGGACTTGATTGACGAAGCCCTGGCCGATGTGCGGCGCGAGCGTCCAGCCCCCACCATGTCGGCTGACTGAACCGCCGTGAGGCTGGTTCTCGACACGAACATTCTTCTCAGCGCGTTGATGTCCAGTGGCACGCCACCGGCCTTGCTGTACTCGGCCTGGCAACACGGGGCCTTCAAGCTGGTCAGTTGCACGGCTCAGATCGAAGAACTCCGCGAAGTCAGTCGGCGCGAGCACATTCGCACCCGCATCCTGCCCATGGAAGTCGGCCGCATGGTCAACACCATCCGGGCCTTGGCCGTGATGGTCGAGAAGCTTCCCTTTGTGGATGCCTCACCTGACCCCTACGACAACTACCTGTTGTCGCTGGCTGTGGCTGGCAATGCTGACCTTTTGGTGACTGGCGACAAGCGCGATCTGTTGGCCTTGAAACATCATGGCAGCACAGTCATTGTTTCGGCACGCGACGCGGTGAGCCGACTTCAAAAAGGCGTGGCATGACGATCGACCGCGCCCGTGCAGCCGCCCATTCGCTTCATCAAGCAGCAAACCACCCATGACCTTTGCATCGTGCCGGCGGCGTTCGCCCTGCGCGTTTACAGCGGCCTGACCATCACCTTGCGCCACTTGATGGGGCCACCGGGCGCGTCTTGCGGACCGTTGGCGAACTGCAGTGTGAACGGCCCGGCGGCGTACTTGCTGTCGTGCAGCACTGCGGTGCGAACGCCGTTCAGCTCCACCGTGATGTGGGGGCCTTTGGCGGAAATCTTGAAGGTGTTCCACTTGCCGCCGCCCTTGCCGTCACCCGCCAGGTGAACCAGGGGCACGGGCACTTTGGCGAAGTCAACAATGGCGCCGGTGGCGTATTCCTGACCCGGGCGCAGGTCGTAGATGTTCACTTCG
The DNA here is from genome assembly GCA_031420055.1 of Burkholderiales bacterium. Lineage (GTDB taxonomy): Bacteria > Pseudomonadota > Gammaproteobacteria > Burkholderiales > Burkholderiaceae_C > Rubrivivax. Next base: position 1,617 of record JANOLY010000477.1, read on the forward strand.
TACGAACTGTCAGCGCCCACCTTGCAAACGCACATTTCTCAACTCGTGGCACTTGGCGCCATCCACAAGCCGCTCAGCGCACCACCTTCACCATCTGCCCCATAGCAGGTTCGGCGCCGCCGCCGTACACCGCGTTGAGCAGCCGCAGCTGGGCTTCGGCCTGCGGCGCGGGCAGCGGCGAGCTGCGCACCAGCTCGGCAAAGCCGCCGCGCGGCATCGGCACGCTGCGCAGCGACCACGGCCGCGCGGCAGTGCGTTCGGCAGCACTCAGGGCGCGGAACGACGACTCGGCCTGCGCGATGGCCGGCCCGGCGCGTTGCAGCGCCGCGGCGTCCTGGGCCGTGTACTGCAGCAGGTAGTTGCGCGCGCCGGGGCCCGTCACCAGCGTCACCTGCACCGGCTGCGCCTGGCCTTGCGGGTTGCGCCGCGCGCCCGTGAAGTGGGTGGCAGGCAGGCCGTTGAGGCTGCGCTTTTCTGCGCGCCCTTCGCTGGGCTTGACCACATTGCGGATGATCTCTTCATGCGTACTGCCCGCGGCGGGCGGCACCAGGCGCACGATCAAACCGGCGTCGCCCGCGCCGTTGACCAGCGCAATGGCCTCGGCCGTGTTCTGCACGCGCCAGCCTGGCGGGGCGGTCAGCGCGATGTCGAGTTCCTCGTGATAGAAGTTGCGCCCGCGGGTCACACCCTGGCTTTTGCTCTCGCCGAAGTCGATGCCGTCGATGGCGGCCAGGTAGCGCGCGCGGCCGTCGTCCACGTAGCTGCCCCGGTAGCCAGCCGCAATGGCGCGGATGTCGGCCAGCCGCTGGTCGTTGCTGGGGTGTGACGCCAGCCAGCCCCCGCCCTCGGGTGCGGCGCGGCCCTCGGCCCGGGCCTGGTCGGCGGCAAAGCGTTCCTGGCTCTTCAGCAGGCCAATCACGTCAACCATGTTCTTGGGGTCATAACGGTTGCGTGACAGGTACTCGGCGCCCAACTTGTCGGCCTGCAATTCCTGGTCGCGGCTGTAGCGGGCCACGTAGCCGGCGGCCACACCTTGCCCGGCCTGCATGGCCAGCTCGGCGGCGCCGCGCACACCGGCGCCTTCCAGCGCCACGCCCAGCACCGCCGCGGCCAGCACGCCCAGGCCGGCGTGTTGCTGGCGCGTGGCGCGCTGCGCGCCATGGCGGGCGGTGACGTGGCCGATCTCGTGGCCGACCACGCCGGCCAGTTCGGCCTCGCTGTCGAGATAGGCCATGATGCCGCGCGTAATGTAGACATAGCCGCCGGGCAGCGCAAAGGCGTTCACCTCGGGGCTGTCCAGCACGGTGAAGGTCCACTTCAGGTTGGCGCGGTGCGACTGCGCTGCCAGCCGCTGGCCGACATCATTCACATAGGCCTGCAGCCGCGGGTTGGCCAGCACGCCGTACTCGGCCAGCACCTGCTGGTGGGCCTTGGCGCCCTCGGCAACTTCGCTGGCTTCGTCCATCACGGTGCGCTCGGCGCGCCCGGTGACGGGGTTGACGACCTTGCTGCCGCAGCCCACCAACAGCAAGGCGGACAGCAGCGCCAGGTGCGCCGCCCAGGTTGTTCGTTTGCTCTGACTCATGGTTTCTCCGGGTGTTTGTGCCAGGTCGCCTGCCCAACCCGGCCAGATGCCACTGTTCTAATGAAGCATGACCGCCGGCTTGCTTCTCTCATTTGTCCTGGGCTACTTTGGGCTGCTGCTGCTGGTGGCCTGGCGCACGTCGCGCAAGGCCACCAACGACAGCTTCTTCATCGGCAACCGCAGCAGCGCCTGGGGGCGGGTGGCCTTCGGCAAGGGCGGCACGTCGCTGTCGGGCGTGACCTTCATCAGCGTGCCCGGCGCGGTGGGCATCACGGCCTTCGGCTACCTGCAGATCGTGCTCGGCCACGTCATCGGCTACTTTATCGTGGCCTTCGTGCTGCTGCCGCTGTATTACCGGCTCAAGCTCACCTCCATCTACGGCTACCTGGAGCAGCGCCTGGGCCCGCGCTCGTACCGCACGGGTGCCAGCTTCTTCATCGTCTCGCGCACGCTGGGCGCCACGGCGCGGCTGTACCTGGTGGTGAAGATCTTGCAAGACAGCATCCTCACCAGCTTTGGTGTGCCGTTCTGGCTGACGGCCGCGGTGATCCTGCTGATGGTGCTGCTGTACACGTTCGAGGGCGGCGTGAAGACCATCGTCTGGACCGACACGCTGCAAACCGCTGGCATGCTGCTGGGGTTGGTGGTGTGCGTGGGCTTCTTGCTGCACAAGCTGGACCTGTCTGCCGCACAGAGCCTGGCGCAGATGCACGAACGCGGCCTGTCCACGGTGTTCGGCACCGACCCCTTTGCCAAGGACTTCTTCGTCAAGCAGATCGTCGCCGGCATCTTCATCACCATCGCCATGACCGGCATGGACCAGGAGATGATGCAGAAGAGCATCTCTGTGAAGACGCTGCCCGATTCGCAGAAGAACATGGTCGTGCTGGGCTTCGTGCTGCTGGGCGTGGTGAGCCTGTTCCTGTACCTGGGCGGTCTGCTGCACCTGTTTGCCGCCAATGCCGGCTTGCAGGCCAAGGGCGACGCGCTGTTCCCCGCCGTGGTGCTGGGCTACCTGCCGGTGGCCGTGCAGGTGCTGTTTGTCATCGCGCTGATCTCGGCGCTGTTCCCCAGTGCCGACGGCGCGCTGACGGCACTGACCTCGTCGTTCTGCATAGACCTGCTGGGCATGCAGCGCCGCAGCGACTGGAGCGAGGCGCACCGCTCGCGGGTGCGCAAGCAGGTGCACCTGGGATTCGCCGCGCTGTTCATGGCGCTGGTGATGGTGTTCCGCTGGATCAACGACCCCAGCATGATCGGCCTGATCCTGAAGATCGCCGCCTTCACCTACGGGCCGCTGCTGGGCCTGTTCGCCTTTGGCCTGTTGACGCAGCGCAGCGTCCACGACCGCTGGGTGCCTCTGGTGGCCCTGGCCGCGCCCGCGCTGTGCTGGCTGATCGACGCCAATCAGCGCGCGCTGTTTGGCAACTGGCAACTCGGGCTGGAGCTGCTGCTGCTCAATGGCGCGCTGACCTTTGCCGGCTTGTGGTTGGCGTCGCGGCCGGCCTTGCAGGGGGCTGCGGTGGCGCGTTGACGCTGCACCTGTGCCCACTGGCGCAGGCAGCCATTGACCCAGCCGTGTCAGTGGCGGTGCCCGTGGTGGGCGTCGGGCACATGAGCATGAACATGCGCGACGGCGTCATGGCGGTGGCGGTGGCTGTGCACACCGGCAGGTGTGGAGTCGTGCAGGTGCAGGTGGTGCCCGTCGTCATGGCTGTGGGCGTGCTCATGCTCCTGCAAGTCGTGCGTGTGCGTGTGGCCATGGGACTCCGCCAGGTGCAGCACCACGCCAGCCAGCATCAGCACGCTGCCCAAGGCCATCCAGCCGCTGGCTGACCGGTCGCCCAGCGCCACCGCCAGCGCCGCGCCAATGAAGGGCGCAAAGGCAAACACCGAGCCGGTGCGCGCTGCGCCAAAAGCGCGTTGCGCCAGCAGGTAAAAGCGCAGGCTCAGGCCGTACCCCGTGGCGCCCACCGCCAGCAGCGCCAGCGCGGCCGCGGCCGAGGGCAGCGCTTCACCAAATGCCAGCGCCAAGCCGGTCGTTGCCGTGGCGCCCAGCAGCGCCTTGAACATCACCACCTGCCCGGGGTCGCGCTCGGCCAGGGCGCGCGACAAGGTGTTGTCCACACCCCAGGCCGCGGTGGCCAGCAGCACCGCCATCAAGCCCCACAGTTGCGCGCCGCCCGCGTTGGGTCTCAGCCCCTGGTCGAGCACCAGCACCATGCCGCCGGCCAGCAGCAGGGCCATCGCTGTCCAGACGCGGCTGTCCATGGTCTCGCGGTACAGGCGCCACGCCAGCACGGCGGTGAACAGCGCCTCCAGCGTCAACATCAGCGACGCGCTGGTGCCGCTGGTGTGCTGCAACCCCCAGGCCAGGGCCACCGGGCCGATGACGGCGCCGAAGCCCGCCATCGCCATCAACCGCGGCAGGTCGGTGCGCTGCAAGCGGGCCTCGCGGTCGATCGGCTGGCGCGAGAGCAGGCCGACGGCTGCCGCCCCGGCATAGAGCAACGCCGCCGTGCTGAAGGCCCCCAGCCCCGCGCCAAACTGCTGCACCAGCGGCGTGCTGATGCCGAACAGCGCAGCCGCCAGCAGCGCCAGCAGGACGCCACGCAGGGCGGGCAGGTTGCGCACCGGCAGGACCACTTACTTGACGGTGAAGCGCACGGTGATCGCCTTGGCGGCCGGCGTGACGAGCGCCGCCACGACCTTCGCGCCGGGCGCCAGTTTGATGCCATTGGCTTCGAGCTTGTCACCCACCACCACGAGTGCGGCCTCGGACTTGTCGGCGCCGCTTAGCACCGTCAACTTGCCCTTCAGGCCGATGGGCGCCATCGGCTTGCCGTGGTCGGCCACAAAGAGCAGCGCGCCGGTGGGCGTGCTGACCAATTCGAAATCGAGGTCGTTGGCCTTGGCCACCACGCCGCCGTGCCGGGCCTGGGCCGCTTCGTGCGCCAGGGCGGCGTTGAAGGACAGCACGGTCACGCCCGCCACCACCAGGGTCAACAGTTTCTTCATCATCGCTCGGTTCTCCGTCTGGGCTGGCGCACTGGATCAGGCGGCGCCACGGGGCCTGATTTCAACTCAAAAGGCTTCCTGGCTGGCGCTGGCCGATGGCCCGGCCTCGGGTTGCGGATGCAGCAGCCGCTTGGTCGCCTTCTCGCCGAACAGCCCGTACAGAACGGGCGTCAGCAGCGTGTCCAGCAGTGTCGAACTCACCAGCCCACCGAAGATCACCACCGCCACCGGATGCAAGATTTCCTTGCCCGGTACGTCGGCCGTCAGCAGCAGCGGCGTCAGCGCAAAGGCCGCCACCAGCGCCGTCATCAGCACCGGCGTCAGCCGCTCGAGCGAGCCGCGCACGATCATGGCCTGGCTGAAGGCTTCGCCCTCGAACTTGCACAGGTTGATGTAGTGGCTGATTTTCAGGATGCCGTTGCGCGTGGCGATGCCGGCCAGCGTGATGAAGCCCACCATCGAGGCCACTGACAGACTCACGCCCGCGATCCACATGGCCAGCACCGAGCCGATCAGCGCCAGCGGGATGTTGGCCATGATGATGCCGGCCAGCACCACCGACTGGTAGCGCGAGTACAGCACCAGGAACATCATCGCCAGCGACACCACCGACAGCCCGGCGATCAGCCGCGTGGCCTGTTCCTGGGCCTGGAACTGACCCTCCAGGCTGATGAAGTTGCCCACCGGCAAAGGCGTGCTGGCGATGATCTTGCGGATGTCGGCGATGACGCGGCCCATGTCGCCGCCGTCGGTGTTGGCGTAGACGATGATGCGGCGGCGGCCGTTCTCGCGGCCGATCTGGTTGGGGCCATCGGTCTCTTCCACGCTGGCGATGCTGGACACCGGCACACGGCCCGCCGGCGTGTCGATCAGCGTGCGCGCCAGGTCTTGCGGGCCGCGCTGCTGGTCGGGCAGGCGCAGCACCATCTCGAACCGGCGCGGGCCGTCGACGATGTCGGCGCCGTGCGCACCGTCGGTCAGTGCCTGCAGCACGCGGATGGCCTCGCCCGGGGGCAGCCCCATCTGCGCGGCCTTGCGGTGGTCCAGCCGCACGGTGATCTGCGGGATCAGCACC
>JANOLY010000478.1:0-2224 GCA_031420055.1 Burkholderiales bacterium
CCTGGCGCTCACCGGCACGCCGGTGGAAAACCGCCTGGCCGACCTGTGGTCCATCATGAACCTGCTCAACCCCGGCCTGCTGGGCAGCAGCGGGCAGTTCACCGAACGCTACGCCAGCGCCATCGAAAAACACCGCGACGACACCGCCCGCGGGCGCTTGCGTCGGCTGGTGTCGCCCTTCTTGCTGCGCCGAACCAAGGCCCAGGTGCTGCCCGACTTGCCGCCACGCACCGAGATCGTCCACCGCGTCGAGCCCGGCCCCGAAGAGCGCAGCTTTCTCGAAGCCGCCAGGCGCAGCGCGCTCGAACGTGTGGCGCAGATGTCCTCGGACACCAGCAGCGGCCAGGCCTCGTTCCACGTGCTGGCCGAACTCACCCGCCTGCGCCGCGCCGCCTGCGACCCGCGCCTGGTCGCACCCGAACTGGGCATCGTCGGCGCCAAGGTGCAGGAGTTCGAGCAACTCGCACTCGAACTCGTCGCCGGGCGCCACAAGGCGCTGGTGTTCAGCCAGTTCACCGACTTCTTGAAGCTGCTGGCCGAGCGGCTGGACAGCTGCGGTATCAGCTACCAGTACCTCGACGGCAGCACCCCCGCGGCCGAACGCGGCAAGCGCGTGGTGGCCTTCCAGCGCGGCGAGGGCGACCTCTTCCTCATCAGCCTGAAAGCCGGCGGCTTCGGCCTGAACCTGACGGCCGCCGACTACGTGCTGATCGTCGACCCCTGGTGGAACCCCGCCGCCGAAGACCAGGCCATGGGCCGCGCCCACCGCATCGGCCAACTGCGCCCGGTGACGGTGTACCGGCTGGTGACGGCAGGCTCGATCGAAGAGCGCATCGTCGAGTTGCACCGCGACAAACGCAGCCTCGCCGACGGCATCCTGGAAGGGCAGGACCAGGGCAAGCCGATAGGTGCTGATGAGCTGGGGGCGTTGCTGCGCGACGCTTGAGGGGCTGGGGTGAGTCCGGCGCTCAGTGCCTGTCCGAGTGACCCGATGGACGAACTTGCACTGACGGCAGTCAGCCGAGCCGTCGCTGATCAGTCCGGTCACTCACGCACGGGCCTCTTCGCTTCGCCCGCCACCCACCGCGCCATGGGTACCCGGCGCATCAGTCCGCCGCCACTCTCGCCACGCTGGGCCACGAACGTCACCGCCCGGCCCGCCGCCACCAGCCCAGCCACGCGCCTGTCCAGCTGCGTCAGCGGGAAACCCTGCACCGCCCCACGCCGGGTTGGCCGCATCCGGCGCAGGCCGCCACCCGCCGTGGGGGCCGTTGCCAGGCGCACTTTGGGTATCCGCCGCGGCGGCCATTGCAACTGTTCGACGAAGGCGCCCACCTGCATCAGCACCACGTCGCCGGCAAACTCGCGATGCCAGTGCCGGTACTGCGCCTGCGCCGTGCGTGCGGCCAATGGCGCCTTGTCGCGGCGCCTGAGCTTCAGCGTCTGCCGGTCCAGCGCGATGAAGCCTTCCAGCCACGGGTTGGCATCACACACCGCCGCCACCAGACGCCGGCAAGAGGCCCGGCGCAGGTGGCCCAGCTACGACGCCACGCTGGCCTGCAACGCGTCCAGCGCCGGGGCGTCGAAGCGGTACTCGGTGGCCTGGGCGTGGCGGCCCACCAGCGCGCGTTCGCTGCGCGCCACCGCCTCGCGCAGGTGGCCCACCACCCGCCTGCGCACCAGCAGGTGAAACGGCCGCACGATGTAGCCCAGAAAGTCCACGCCATCGCTCACCGGCCGCAGCCGCTGGCGCGCCGGGTTCAGTTGCAGCAGCAGCCGCTCGGCCAGGAAGCCGTCGATGCGTGTCTTCCAGCCCGCCAACTTCGCAGTCGATTCCGCCACCAGCACGAAGTCGTCGCAGTAGCGCAGGTACCAGCGGCACTTCAACTCATGCTTGACGAACTGGTCCAGCGCGTTCAGATACACGTTGGCGAAGAACTGGCTGTTCAGGTTGCCAATCGGCAGGCCCTTGCCCACCGGCGCGCGGAACAGCGTCTTGTGCGGCGGCAGCCGGTCCACCAGCCGCGGGTCGCCCTTGAGCACCGGTTCGCGCGTGCAGTCGTGAAACACCAGCTTCTCCGCAAGCCACAGCGCCTCTTCGTCGGCGGGCCGGCGCGGGTTCAGCTTGGCGGCCACCATCTCGAACAAGCGCGGCTTGTCGATGCTCATGAAGTAGTTGCGGATGTCCAATTGCAGCGTGAACGCTTCGCGCGTGCCGTTGGCC
>JANOLY010000479.1:0-8715 GCA_031420055.1 Burkholderiales bacterium
ACCCCACACCGGCGCGTGTTCAACGCCCAGCCCCATGAAGCTCAACCACACGGCCAGGCCGACCAGGGCACTGGTGAACAGTTGCACCAGCAGATAGCGTTGAATGTGCTGGTCAATTTCGTCCAGGGCCGACCAGGTCAGGCGCCTTTGGCCAAAGCTGGGGCCGGCCAGTCTGATCACCTTGCGCCGGAAGGTATCGCCCGAGGCGAGCATGAAGTAGGTGACAAAAAGCACCACGGCGAAGTAGCCCAAGCCGGACGCCAGCCCCACGGTGCCGCTCCACAAGTAGTCGCGCACATTGAAGCGGGCGGGTTCGATCTGCACGCGGGTGACACGACCCGCCGCTGCCGGGCCGGGCTGGGCGCTGTCGGCTGCCGCCTGTTCCAGTTCGGCGGCGGCTTTTTGTACCTGGTCGATGGCATTTGCCGGGCCCTGGCCACGCTGGCGCGCCAATTCACGGCGCATTTTCTGCGCCACCTCGGGCAAGGTTTCCACCATGGCAGCGGCGTCGTCGCTGATGGTCCAGCCCACACCGCCCACACCACCCACAACGGCCAGCATCAGCAGCGCCGAGGCCAGGGCGCGGGGCAGGCGCAGTCGCACCAGGCGGTTGACGATGGGCGTCAGCGCGTAGCTGAAAGTCAGCCCCAGTAGCACGGGCACGACGACGACGCTGGCCCAGCGCAGCGCAAACAAGCTGGCCAGCACGGCCAGCAAAACAATGGCGCCGCTGCGCAGGCCCGCCCGCGGCGCCGGCGGCACCGGCTCGGCGGCTGCGGCCGGGTGCGGTTCAACGTGCGCGGCAGCAACGCCGACGCTGGGCTCAGGGGTGAGCACCGTCGTTCGTCGTTGCGCCCGTGAGGGTCAGTTCATGCCAAAGCGCGACTTGGCCGATGCCACGCAGGCGGACTTGGCGTCACCGGCCATGGCATCGCACTTCTCTGCCGCGAGCTTGTAGTCGGCGGTGCGCTTGCTTTGTGTTGCGTCGGTCTGGGCTTCTGTGATCTTCTTGCCCAACTTGGCGTCGGCCAGGCCGCGGACTTCGATCGCCGTGGCGGCCTTGACGCACACGTCCTTGGCGTTGCCGCCCAGGCTGTCGCAAGCCTTCTTCTCGGCCTTGGCGGTGTCGCTCAGACGCGACTTGCTGTCGGTGTAGTCGGTCTTGCTCATGTTGGCGGCTTGCGCCGGCAGCGCCAGCAGTGCGGCCACAGCGAGTGCCGAGAAGAGCGCGGTGGGACGGTAGGTGGAGTTTTGCATGGGGTTCCTGTTGGAAATGGGTGGGGTGCGCAGAAGTGTGGGCGGCGCAGGCTGTGTTCGTCAGCGGACACTGCCGTTCGGCGGCGTAGGTGCAGTCCTACCTGCGGGGCGATTCGCGCCGCGCTGTACCAAGTCCCGGCAACCGGCCGCGTTGTCCACTGCGGTGGCTTTGTCGCCCGGGTCCAAGAGCGGCACCAAGGCCGCCAGCGGGTTGGCCAAGGCCAGCAAGAAGGCCAGGCCCACGCGGCCGGCCAAGCGGCCGCCTTCAATGGATACCTTCGGCTGGTCCAAAGTGCCACGCAAGCGCAGCGGCGTGCGCAAGGCCAGCGGGCTGAAGTCTTTCGGGCTGACCACCACGCGCAGGTCCAGCGCCTCGCTGGCCAGCGACACCGAGCCGTCGACCCACAAGGTCGAATCGGTGCTGTCCAGCACCATCACACGGGGCACGAACACACCGTTCTGGGCGTTCAGGTCGGCCACCGCGCACAGCACCGGCAAGGCGTCGTCGCCCTTGATCAACACGCCCAGGGCCTGGGCAATGTCCAGCCCGGCGGCTTCGATCGCCAGGTGCGACACCCGGCCATCGCGCAGCTCCGTGCGCAGCCGGCCACTCAGCCGCGCCAGCACTTGGGCGGTCGATTGCCCTTGCCCCTGCAGCCGCGCCCAACCTTGCAGGGCGCCCGACACAAACGGCGGTGCATCGGCCGCGGCGCGCGGCTGATTGATCCAGCGTTCCAGGCGCAGGCCGTCCCAGCGCAACTCGGTGCGCACGGCGGCCACGTTGCTGCGCCCGTCCAGCTGCAAGTTGCCGCGCAAACGGCCTGCGCCCAGCTGCGCGTCCAGCGCACCGATGTTCAGCACCCCGCCCGCCAATTGCAGGTGCGCTTTGAGCGGGCGCAGTGGCTCCAGGTAGCGGGTGTTGAGGTCCACCTCGGTGATGTCGATCAGCACATTGGCGTCCATCACACGCAGGGCTGCCAGGTCGAACGGCCGGTCTGGCAGCACCTTGCCGGGGCGCGGTGGCGCCGCTTCATCAGGGCCCGACTGGGCACGGGGTGACGCGGCCGGCGCGGCGGCCGATGAAGAAACCACAGTCGGCGCAACACCGACGGCAGGGCCCAGGTCTTTCAGCAGCAAGCGCGGTCCGCTCAGCCGCCCCGCCAAGAGCGGCACGCTGCGGCTTTGGTCGTAGACGAAGGCCCCTTGCAACTGGCTGCCGCCGATGCGGGCCGTGTCAACCACCACGTGCCAGGTGGAGCCCGTCTTGCGCAGATCGCCCTGGCTTTGAAAGGCCGCGGTGGTGGGCAGCGTCACGCCCACCGGGTCACCCACGGCGGCCAGCGAGGGGCCCGAGAGTTTGAAGTGCCCTTGCAAGTCGTCTGCCCCGGCGGTGTCTTTGAGCACGCCGTCAAAGTCCAGCCGTGCGCGCCCCACCACCGCGTGCAGCCTGAGGGTCGATGCGCGCTTGCCCGACGCATCAGCCGCCACCGCCAGGTCACCTTGCGCCAGCAATTCCAGCTTCAGCGGACTCTTCTGATACCGGCCACTGGTTTGCAGTTTGAGTTGGGTTCGGGGGGTTTGCGGGCTGGCACCAGTGGCCGTGTTGGCCAGCGTCCATACGGCTTGCGCGTCTACGCCGAGCACGGCGTCTTTGACGCGCAGCCGGCCGTCACGCAGTTGCAGCGTGTGGGCGTAGGGCCAGGGTGTGGCTGGCGCGTCCACAGCCTGTGAGGCGCCGATTTGCCACGACGCGCGGCCGTCGGCCAGGCGTTCGACATGGCCGTCCACGCGATCGGCCTGCAGGCTGTGCAGGCGCAAGGCCTGGCCGCGCCAGGCGCGCCACAGGTCGGCGTAGCGCAGCTCAAGCGCCAGCCCCTGCGCACGCAGCGTGTACGGCGCGTCGCTCCAGGCAGGTGCCGCCAACTCCAGTCGCGTGGCACGCAGACGCAGGCCACCCCACAAGCGCAGGCTGAAGTCGGCCTCGGTCGGCGCGCCGATTGCCGCCGAGGCCGCCGAGGCCGCCGTGGCCGCCGTGGCCGAAGCCGGCAGCGGCAAGGCAAAGTCAGGCAGGGCATGCAAGCGCAGCGGGCGACCCAGCCGCTGGCTCAGGCTCTGTTCAAGCGGCGCCGCCAGCCAGGGCCAGCCGCGCCATTCAGCAAACGCAAATGAGCCCAGCACGGAGACCAGCACCGCCGCACCCAGGCCCAGCGCGCGCCAACGCACGCTGCGCCCAGTGGGCAGCGTCGCGGCTGCGTTCACGTGGGGCTCAGCTTGCGAGCCCAGGTCATTGCGCGACTTGCGCCAGCCGCAAGGGCGCCACCGTTGCAACCGGGCGAAGCGCCGCACGCGCTATGGGCGCTTGGGCCAGGCGCATGCGTGCATGCAGCGCTGCGGCCTGGTCCAGATGGGCGAACAGCACGTTGACGTAGAACGACATCATGGCTGCCAGCAGCAGCACCGCCACGCCGACCAAGACGAGGTGCATGGGGTTGCTGTTGAGCGCTCGAGTGTGCGCGGCGATGCGGTCTGAGAAATCTACACGGCGGGTCATGATGGCTGCTCCACCGGGCTGTCAGCGCCGTGCCGGGGCTTTGCCCACGGCGTCGGCTGCCAACAGTTCCTGGACTTCTTCATCACTGGCCGGCTCGGTGGCCTGTGCCGCGGCGGGCACCTTGCCGGCATTCACAAACCTCTGCAATGCGGCGCGGTGACGGCGCGTGGCCGCGTAGTTGCCTTCGCCTTGCAGTTGCGGGTCCACAGGGACTTTTTTCATGGCGCACTCCGGTGTTGGACAGGGTGAGCCCATGCTCGCTGCGGGCGCACGGTTTGCCCATCAGCAAGGGTGCCGGTGGGTGGTGGGGCGTTGTCTGACAGCGCGCGGCTCGCCCGCCGGATAACGCTGCTGCTGTAGGTGCCGGCCTACGCCCACAGGTTGTTTCATCCGACCAAGCTGGCGTGCCCTGTCTTTGAACATGCGGTTTTGCAGAGCAGCGACATCGACGGCTCCACGCAAGTCGCCATCGTGCTGCGGTGATCACGAAGAACGCTGAAGAGAACCCCCTGATGAAAAAAGTACACAAGGCCTTGAAGTCATCACCGACAGACACTGTCGCAGCCGGCAGGGGCGGTGAGATTCACCAACCCAGCGGCGGCAGCCACCCCGACCTGACCACCAACCAGGGCTTGGTGCTTTCGGATAACCAGAATTCGCTGAAGTCCCATGCGCGCGGCCCGACCTTGCTGGAAGACTTCATCCTGCGCGAGAAGATCACGCACTTTGACCACGAGCGCATTCCAGAACGCATCGTCCACGCACGCGGTTCGGGTGCGCATGGCTACTTCGAGCTGACCGATTCGTTGAGCGAATTCACGCACGCCAAGGTACTGACTGAAGTCGGCGTGCGCACGCCCGTGTTCACCCGCTTTTCAACGGTGGCTGGCGGCTCGGGCTCGGTGGACACGCCGCGCGACGTGCGTGGCTTTGCCGTCAAGCTGTACACCAGCCAGGGCAATTGGGATCTGGTGGGCAACAACATCCCCGTGTTCTTCATCCAGGACGCGATCAAATTTCCCGACCTGGTCCACGCGGTGAAGATGGAGCCCGACCGCGGGTTCCCCCAGGCGGGCAGCGCGCACGACACGTTCTACGACTTCGTCTCGCTGACACCGGAAGCGATGCACATGCTGATGTGGGCCATGTCTGACCGCACCATCCCGCGGTCGCTGCGCATGATGGAGGGTTTCGGCGTGCACAGCTTCAGGCTGGTCAACGACGCCGGCGCATCGACCTTCGTGAAGTTTCATTGGCGGCCCACGCTGGGGCTGCAATCCACGGTGTGGGACGAGGCCGTGAAGCTGCAATCCGCAGACAACGACTTCCATCGCCGCGACTTGTTCGAGTCCATCAGCGCGGGTCAATTCCCCGAATGGACCTTGGCAGTGCAGCTGTTCACCCAAGAGCAGGCCGAGCAGTTCCCCTTCGACCACCTGGATGCCACCAAGCTGGTGCCCGAGGAACTGGTGCCGCTCCGGGTGGTGGGCCGCATGGTGCTGGACCGTTGGCCCGACAACTTCTTTGCCGAAACCGAACAAGTCGCCTTCTGTCCGTCGCACGTGGTGCCAGGCATCGACTTTTCGAACGACCCCTTGCTGCAAGGGCGGCTGCATTCCTACCTGGACACGCAGCTGTCCAGGCTGGGCTCACCGAACTTTCACCAGATTCCCGTCAACGCACCGAAGTGCCCGTTTGCCAACCAGCAGCGTGACGGGCAGATGCAGATGGGGCGCCAGACAGGGCGCGTGTCGTACGAGCCCAGTTCGCTGGCGGCCGATTCGCCGCGCGAGAACGCGCGCAGCGGCTTTCGACGCGCGGCAGTTTCAGAGTCGGGCGAAAAAGGGCGCATTCGCCCGGCGAGCTTTGCCGACCATTACAGCCAGGCCCGGCAGTTCTTCCGCAGCCAGTGCGAACTGGAGCAAGCGCACATCGCGTCGTCTTTGGTGTTCGAGTTGTCGAAGGTGGAGACACTGCATGTGCGCCAAGCCATGGTGGGCCACCTGCTGCGTGTAGACGAGGCGCTGGGCGCACGCGTGGCCAAGGGCTTGGGCATGAGCAAGCTGCCGCCGGCGGCTGCAACAGAGGTGCCGGCGCAAGACCTGCCGGCGTCGCCCGCGTTGCAGCTCATGGGCAAGATGAAAGACACGCTGGTCGGCCGTGCGGTGGGCATTCTGGTCGACGATGGGTCCGACGCCGCACTGGTGGGTCTGCTCAGCCAGGCCGTGCTGGCGGCGGGCGCCGCGGTCAAGATCGTCGCACCCCGGATCGGCGGCGTAACGCTTTCCGATGGGGCCGTGATGAAGGTCGATGGCCAGCTCGCTGGCACATCTTCAGTCGTATTCGACGCCATCGCCGTGCTGCTGTCAGCCAGTGGCGCGGCGGCTCTTTCCAAGGAAGGCGCCGCGATTGACTTCGTGCGCAATGCCTTTGGCCACCTGAAGGCTATCGCTATCGACACCGGCGGCCAAAAGCTGCTGCAAGCGGCCGGCGTGGCGCCAGACGCCGGCGTGGTGGCGGCACACGACAGCGCTGCTTTCATCACCGCTGCGAAGACGCGGCAGTGGGCGCGTGAAGCCAAAGTGCGCAGCTTGGCGTGATGAGCGGGGCGCGGTGACTGCCTGCCGCTTTACGGTACCGGCGCCACTGGATCATCGGCCGGGATGTCGCCGACGCCGTCCTTCAAGCCGGCTGTCGACCTGGACCTTTCTTCTTCTTGCCAGCCTGTCGCTTGTGGATTGCCGTCTCGATGTTGAGCAATTGCTGGCTGTGTAGCGGCGTGCATTGACGAATGGCGTGAACGTCGATGGCATCGAGAACATCGATGTCATGTTCAATCAGCAATTTCCGACCCGCTTGGCTCTTGGACAGCTTGAACACGGCTTGGATGTGTTGACCCAGTCGACCTTTGGCAGAGGTTTTGTCTGCTGCAAGCTTTGTCAACACGAGCTTCACCACCGCTATAGCCCACCGTGACTGGGTCAGCACATGGGGGCCCTTTTCCTGAAGCAACCCCGCCGCGTTTTGTACTCTTGAATCCAGAAGATCCAAAGGGTTCATGACCCGGATCAATCTACCGGGCTTCCATTCAAACTCGATGCTGTTTTCAATGACAGCCGCCGTGAAGTCAGCAGACTTCTTCAAGCCACCCGTCGTATACAAGCGGTGGAGCACATCGACGTTGCCAAACTTTCCGCCTGGGGCCGGAATTCGAATCTGCCCCACCAAGGACGTTCTGGCGTTTGCTGGTGGCTTGAGCAGTTTGGCCTTCATCGCAACGGCCATCTCTTGCGCTCTTTCCAACTTGCCCAGGACATCACCGTCGTGGGTGACCAGTGCATCGCCAGCGCTGATGCCGTACCTGTTCATCCAGAATGACAGCGCTTGGCCCCCCACGAGAACCATGTCTGTGCCCATGCTGGACAGAAACCGGTCTATGGTTGCGGCGTCCAGTGGCGCCTCATCCATCGGTACTTCTGGCCGCGTGGACACAGGCTTCAGTAGGGTGAGTTCACCGCTCTGGCGGCTTTTGCCAGTCCACCCGAGAACCAACTCATCTGGTCGTTGGTGGCCCGACCGGAATGAATCGTCGCCAGGTCCCTGGCCTGTCTTGCACGCTTGTGGGCCCAAAGTTCAGCTTCTGAGACTTCAACGACAAGCGCATCCGCGCCCGAGGTGGCGGTCGTCGAGATTGCATCCTCCCCAGCACGCAGCATCGCCGTGAGTTCGGCCACCGACAAGCCTGTTGCCTCCAGCGACCGACCCAGTCGCGCCCAGTGCTCGATCTGCAAGGCCGCCGAGCGCGACATGAGCTGACCGTGCTCGCGCGCCGCCTCGAAGATTTCTGCGCCTACGCGAATTGAGTTTGAAGACATGACCTGCTCCCTCAGTGTGGCAGATTGATGCACATTACCACACACGGCTGACTGGATTGCCGCGGCTCGAATCGCTATACCGATTTGATGCCCGGGTTCCTAAGCAGAGTTCGCGAGCTTGGCAGCATCGGCGGCTGCACTCGGTGGGGTTTCGAACATGTGCTGGTGCGTGCTACAACGAACAGACGCGATCACGCCCTCCACGCACTGTGGGCGCCCCAATCATCCGCAAGGTAGCCGTGCGACATCCAGGCCCGCGTTTGCGCTCCCGCGTCACTGAAGCCCTTGCGCTGCTGATCCCCGTGCTGGTGCTGGGTCTGGGTCTGGGCGTGCCGGTGGACGCTGCCGTGGCCTACCGTTGGTGGACAAACAAGGCAAGACCCACTTCGGTGACACCGTGCCCAACGAGTACAGGGACGTGGCCAGGCCGGTCGACATCAAGGTGACCGCCACACCACCGGCCGAGTTGCGGCGTGCAACAGAGATCGCCGCAAGGGAAAAGGCGCGTGCAGCCGCTGCGGACAGGGCCGCGAAACCCGCTGTGTCCAGCGCCTCGGCCAGCGCTGCACCGCCACCGCCCAGCATTGCCAAGCGCCCCGCCAATGCGCCCACCGAAGTCACCGACTGCGCCACCTGGCGCCGGCTGTATCTCGAGAGCCTGGACTGTTTTGGCCCCTTCCGAACGGCGCGCGGTGCCACCCGGGAGCAGGCGTTTGAGTTCTGCACGCCCGTGACCGAGCCGCCGCAACGTTGCGGGCGCAACGCGCAGTGAGTCGGCCCGAGCCTTGCAGCGCCACCGTGACCCGCGGTGGCGACACCACCCGGCCGCTGGCAACCACGGTTTGCACCAACTCAACGCGGGTGGCGGTGCAGACCGGGGTGGGTGTGCCCAGCAGCAGGTTGCGCAGCAGGTACAGACGGCTGACCTTGCGAGGCGCTGGGATGCTGGGTGCGCCATGCACCAGACCTGCCCATGCCGCAGGCCCACAGTGCACGCTGCAGGTCCCAGCGGACTGCACGACCGTTGTCGCG
>JANOLY010000480.1:0-1852 GCA_031420055.1 Burkholderiales bacterium
CCAACGCCTGGGATGCCGCGCCGACCTGGATACAGATCAGCCTGGCGCCCACCGACGACGGCAGCGGCACACGGGGCCCCTGCGCTTACGACAAGGCGTTCGCCTCGGTGTCCCCGCAGTGCTGGTACAACATGACATTGACTGTGAAGCCCACCGACGAGAACATGCTCTTCTTCGGCGGCATTCCGGTGTGGCGCTACGTGTTAACCACCAACACCTGGTCCGAGGTCAGCCAGACGGCTTTGCCTGCAGACCGCAACAACGGCATCCACGTTGACCAGCATGCGTCGGTTTGGGCGGGCTCGCGGTTGATCATGGGCAACGATGGCGGCGTGTGGAGCACCATCACCGACGGCACCGGGCCCTGGACCACACACAACAACACCTTGGCCACCACGCAGTACTACGAGGGCGCGGTGTCGGCTGACGGCAGCATCATGATCGGTGGCTCGCAAGACAACGGCACCCACAAGCGCAGCGGCAGCAACGCCTGGCCGCTGATCTTTGGTGGGGACGGCGCCGGCACCGCCATCAGCACCCTCAGCAACCTTGCCGTTTCGTCGCAGAACCAGAACGTGGCGCGTTCTACGAATGGCGGCGCAAGTTTCACCGGCGTCAGGGGCAATTACGGTGGCACGGCACCGTTCATCGGCAAGGTGCGCGAATGCGCATCGGCACCGGGCACGGTCATCCTCAACGGCAGCCGGGTCAACCGCACCACGGATTACTTCGGTGGGCCCGCAGCCACCCTGTGGAGCAATGGCGGCGCCATCTTCACGCCGGCCACGGCGGGCAGTTCGATCGCTTTTGGCAACACCTGCAACGTCATCGGTGCCGGCCACGGCAATGGCGAAATCCGGATCAGCACGACCGGGGGACTGCTGCCGGCTGACTTCATCGAACGAGATTCCGGCGGCCAGGTCCCGAACCGACCGATCTCATCGATTGCCTTCGACCCCAACAACAACACCAAGGTCTGTGTCGGTATCTCCGGCTATTCCGGCGGTGCGGCGGCGAACATCTTCTGCACCGGCGACTTCACCGCGGCCACGCCAACCTGGAGCAACGTCAGCGTGCCGGTTGACGTGGGCATCAACTCGGTGACTTTTGACCCCGCGGTTGCCAATCGCATCTACGCCGGCAGCGACTTTGGCGTCTGGGTGTCACCCGACGCCGGCGCCACCTGGGCGCGTTGGGGCCCGGGTGTGGGCATGCCCAACGTGCCCGTGTTCGACCTCATAGCGCGCGGGGGAAAACTTGTTGCCTTCACCCACGGCCGGGGCGTGTTCATGCTGTCGAACTTCGACCTCAACGGCGACGCGCTGGTGAACTGCGCCGACGTGAGCCTCGTCAGGGCCGCCATGGGCAAGAAGATCGGCGACGCCGGCTTCAATGCCGTTGCCGACCTGAACGGCGACAACATCATCAGCATCCGCGACTTGACGATGATCACCCGGCAATTGAGCGCCGGGACCACCTGCCCCTGACCGCCCGAACTGGAGTCAACCCAAATGTTCAACAAATTCATTGCCGCAGCCGCATTGCTGCTCGGGGGCTGGGTCGGCGCACAGGCTGCGCCCAGCATCAGTGTCACGCCATCGCTGAACACCGTGACGGTCGGGCAAAACTTCATGCTCAACATCGACATCTCGGGGGTCCCCGACCTGTACGGCTGGCAACTCGACCTGGACTTCGGGCCTGCAGGCCTGGTCAACGCGACGGCGGTGACCGAGGGCAGCTTCCTGGGCTTGGGGACGATCTTCGGGCCCGGCACCATCAACAACGGAGCGGCCGCCATTTCAACCCTGTTTTCTGCGTTGACTGGCGCCAGTGGTGTCACCGGCGGCGGTGT
>JANOLY010000481.1:0-7258 GCA_031420055.1 Burkholderiales bacterium
GTGACCCCCGCGGTGAGGAGAAAGAGGGGCAAGAGGGGCAAGAGGGGCAAGAGGGTCAGGTCTCTCATCTGTCGGAGAGATGAGAGACCTGACCCCCGCGGGCCCCGCCCAAACGGCGGCCGAGAACGACGATTTTCGGCGGCGCTGTCAACGCGCAGGAGACCGCAGCCGCCTCCGAAGACAGATTCAAGCGCACCAAGCGCCGTGCTGTGTCGTATTCGGGGTGCCATAGGGAAGGAAAAGGGCGTTTGAAGCGCCTATCCTCAAACACAATTCGATGCAGCACGCGTGTTGACACGGCTGCTGGAAGAAGGACTGGCGCAGCAGCTCGCAAGCGCGCGCCACATTCACGCACTGCGGGAGTAGGCACCATGATCGATCGCGAGAAGACCGACGCTGAAGCACGTACCTGATTCGACAAGCTGTGGGCCGACGGCGACCCGTGGGACCTGGAAGCCAGCCCCTACGAACGTGCCAAGTACGAAGCGCAGATCCTGCTCGACGCCGACCGCGGCCCGGGCAGGCAGTACGGCAAGGCGCTGGAGATCGGCTGCGCCGCAGGCGCCTTCACGCGCCGGCTGGCACCGCGCTGCGACACCGTGCTGGGCATCGACATCGCCCAGCCCGCCATCGCCACGGCGCGCGAACGCAGCACCGACACCAACGCCAGCTATGAAGTCGCCAACGCCATGGAGTGGCAGAACCCGCTGCGCGAAGGCCAGTGGGACCTGATTGTCTGCGCCGAGACGCTCTGCTATCTGGGTTGGCTCCACCCCTTCTTCGACGTGGCCTGGTTCGCGCGCTGCCTCTACGACGGCACCAAGCCCGGTGGCCGGCTGCTGCTGGCCAACACCTGCGGCGGCACGCAGGACTGGCTGCTCAAGCCCTGGGTCATCCGCAGCTACCACGACCTGTTCTGCAACGTGGGCTTCGTGCCGCTGCAGCAGGAGGTGTTTCGCGGCGAGAAGAAGGACACTCAGATCGAGGCCCTGGTGTGGCTGCTGGAACGCGGGCCGGACCCTGAAGCCTGAGTCGGAGAGCGACTGCGGATGAGCCGCACCGTCACGCTGCTGGCCGACACGCTGGGATTCATGGCCGGCGGCGGCCATTTCTGGGTCTACCTGAACTGGGCGCTGGGCCTGCAGGGCACGGGCTGCAGCGTGCACTGGCTCGACTCGGCCCCCGACGGCCTGGACACGCCCACACTGCACGCCCGCACCGCCGTGCTGCGCGAACGCCTGGCCGGCCTGGGCTTCAAAGGCCCGGTGGCCGTGGTGGGCTGGACCCTGCCCGACCCGGACATCAAGCCACCGGCCGGCTGCATCGGCTTCGGCGAGGTGGCGGCCACATCCGATCTGCTGATCAACTTCACCTACGCCATGCCGGACGCCGTGCTCAAGCGGTTCCCGCGCACGGTGCTCATCGACATCGACCCCGGTCTGACGCAGCACTGGCTGGCCAGCGGGCAGATGAGCGTGCGCCCCCACGACATCTACTTCAGCACCGGAGAAACGGTGGGCCGCAGCAGATTCATTCCTGACGCCGGCCTGCACTGGCACTACACGCCGCCCTGCGTGGCACTGGATGTCTGGCCGCTGCTGCCAACGCCGCCCGACGCGCCCTTCACCACCGTGTCGGGCTGGTACGCCGACGAATGGATCACCGACGCCAGCCACCCCGAGGGCTACTACTGCAACGACAAGCGCAGCGGCTTCCTGCCCTTCCTGGGACTGCCTGCGCACACGGCGGTGCCGCTGGAACTGGCGCTGAACCTGGGCACCGACGCCGACACCGAAGGCCCTGCCCTGCGCGCCCAGGGCTGGCGCGTGCGGATGTCCAAGGAAGTCAGCAGCACGCCGGCGGACTATCGCCAGTACATCCAGGCGTCGCGCGGCGAGTTCAGCGCCGCCAAGCCATCGTGCATGGCCTTCCAGAACGCCTGGATCAGCGACCGCACGCTCTGCTACCTGGCCAGCGGCCGGCCCGCCGTGGTGGGCCACACCGGGCCCAGCCGCTTCCTGCCCAGCGACCTGGGGCTGCTGCGGTTTCAAACGCTTGAGGAGGCGGCTTCGATGCTCGAGACGGTGGCTGCCGACTGGCCGAAGCATTCAGCCGCAGCGCGAGCACTGGCGGCAGAACACTTCGACGCCACGCGCGTGGCGCAGCGGCTGCTGGAGCGGGGCAAGGGGGTCAGGTCTCCCATCTATCGGAGAGACGAGAGACCTGACCCCCGCGGTGCTGAGGCGTTGACGCGGCACCGCGCCGCGCGATGCCGCGCCGGGCGCAACCCGGCCCTCGTTCAGCGGCAGCGGCCGGCGGCGTCGAGCTTCAGGTGCAGGCGCAGCCATTCACGCTCGCGCTGGGCGGCGTGGCGCGTGGCGATCTTCTCTTCCGGGCTCTGGTCGGGCCGGAAGTCGAACGCACGCCGGGCCATCGGGTACATCTGCATCTCCACCGGCACGCCGCGCTCCCACAGGGCGTAGAAAGCACGGCCACCGACCATGCGGCGCAGCTCGAAGTCCGCATCGCCGATCAGCATCAGCGTGGGCGCGTTGACGCGGCTCACTTCGGGAGCCACCGAGAACACTTGCTGCGGCTCGGGCGCATTGGGGTCCTGGAAATGCCCGTAGTACGACACGATGGCGCCGATGTCGCGCCCGCGCTTGGCCGCCAGCCGGATCGCGAAGTACGGCCCGCGCGACTTGCCGACGATGCCCACCGGCCCGCGACAGGCCTGCGGGTGGCGCAGCAGGGCCTCGAGCGCGGCCTCGACGTCGTCTTCGGTCTCGGGCAGGTGGCGATCGGGCCAGCGCTCGACCATGTTGGCGGCCAGCCAATCGGGGGCCATCACCAGAAAGCCGTCCCGGGCCAGCGCGCGGATGTGCTGGCGATCGACGTCCTCGTAGCCGCGCTTGGCGTGGATGTAGAGCACCGGCGGCCAGGGCCCCGTGCCGGCCGGGCGCGCGATCTCTACCGGCACGTCGGTCGAGCCGTGACGCACGCTGGACTTCTCGATCGTCTGCGCACCGGCAACCAGGTGCACCAGCAAGACCAGGAAGAGGCTGAGGGTTCGCATGGATCAGGTCTCCTGGGCCGTGTGCGGCCCGTCGTTCGGTGGGAGGCGGCAGCATATCGCGTGCGCGCGCCAGGCCGGGTTCACGTCACACTCACCGCGCCCTCAAGCGGGGCGGCCTGTTGGTGCTGCAGGGCTACACGCCCAAGCAACTCGAGTACAAGACCGGTGGCCCGCCGTTCCTGGCGAACCTGTACACCGCCGAGCTGCTCAGCACCGCCTTTGCTGCGCTGGTGACTGTCGAGTCGCGCTGCTACGAGGCCGAGTTGAACGAAGGCAGAGGATAGTGGTTTCAAACGCCCTTTTTCCTTCCCCATGGCACCCCGAACACGGCACCCGCCGCGTGTGAGTCGGTCTTCGAAGGGGGCTGAGAACGGTTGAGCGTTGATAGCGCCGCCCAACATCGTGTGTCTCGGGAGCCATTTGCGGGTTATCCCTGGTCGCCAGGCCGTCTCCGTTGGCCCCGCAAACCCTCGGACGCAGCCGACTCCGGCGGCCCTGGTCGCCGGGTCGCCTGAGTGGTCACGGTTGGGCAGCGTCAGGCCGCTTGCAGGGCCAGGCCATGGGCAGGTGAGCGAGGCGGTGCACGCGCTTGCAGACCCAGGTGGGTGAGGATCTTTTCGGCTGCGGACACAATGTCAGCGATGAGCACCACCCCCACCCTGCGCCCCGCCAGCCCCGCCGATGTACCTGCCATCGTCGGCCTCATCCGCGAGTTGGCGGTGTTCGAGAAACTGGAGCACCTGGTTGTCGTGACGCCTGAGTCGCTGCTGCCGCACCTGTTCGGCTCGCGCCCGGTGGCCGAGGCGGTGGTGGCGGAGGTGGACAGCGTCGTCGTCGCCTTCGCGCTTTTCTTCACCAACTTCAGCACCTTCTTGGGCCGTCCCGGGCTGTACCTGGAAGACCTGTACGTGCAGCCCGCGCACCGCGGCTGCGGGCTGGGCAAGGCCTTGCTGCAGCACCTGGGGGCGCTGGCGGTGGAGCGTGGCTGTGGCCGCTTCGAGTGGAGCGTGCTGGACTGGAACGACAACGCCATTCGCTTCTACGAAAGCATGGGTGCTGCGGTGATGCCCGACTGGCGCATCTGCCGCATCAGCGGCGACACGCTGCAGGCGTTTGCCCGACGCTGAAGGGGCGGCGCCGCGCCCTCAGGCGGCGGCCAGCTTCAGCAGCTGTTCGACGGGCATGCGAATGCTGACGCTGCCTTCGCCCACCACCGACAACACGGCGTGCGCACGGTCGGTGGTGTCACGGCGCAAGGGCGTTTGCAGGGGTGCGCCGCGGGCATTGGTCAGGCAGGCCACCACCGGCGTGGTGACGGTGGGTCCGCGCGCCACGACGATGGCCAGTTCACCCGACGACAGGCGCACGTAGCAGCCCGGCGGGTAAACGCCGAATTCCTTGACCAGTGCCGCCGTCATCGGATGGCCGGGGTCTTGCATGAACATCTGGCGGCCAGCGACATCAGCGGCCAGGCTGTCGCGGTTGGAGCGCGAGGCGAGCTTGGAGGTGTACACGTCGGCACGCCGTGCCAGCGAGGCCAGGTCGCCCACGTCGGTGCGTCCGCTGGGGTAGCCGCTGCCGTCTTCGCCTTCGTGGTGGTGCAGCACGGCTTGCAGCCAGTCGGCGTCACGCACGCCGGCCAGCTCCAGCATCTGCACGCTGCGCATGGGGTGGGTTTGCAGCGCGGCGCGTTGCTCGGGTGTGGGCGGTGTGTTCTGGCGTGCCAGCTCGCCTTGCAGCTCCAGCATCGACAGGTTCATGGTCAGGGCCACCTTGAAGGCGCGGTTGGCGTCGGCGCTGTCCCAGCCCAGGCGGTGCGCCACCAGGTGGCTGGTGATGGCGGCGTGCAGCGAGCGCCGTGCACCGTAGTCGGTGTCGACACCGGCGCCTTGGCGCAGCACCTGGAAGATGGCCAGGTCGGGGTCGCGCTCGATCAGCGACAGCACGGGCGTGCTGGCCTCTTCCAGTGCGTCGCGAAAGCCGGCGTCCTGGGGCGACTGGCGGATCGCCTGGGCCACCGCATCCATGCTCTTGGACCACAGTTGCGGCAGTTGCGAGCGCGGTGCTTTCATGACTTCTTCACGCGCGGTTTGCAGCTCGGCGATGTCCACCAGCGCGCCGCGCTCGAACAGCGCTTCGAGCTGTGCCTGTGATTCCACCGCTTGGCCACGGGCCAGCATCAGGGTCGTGTCGGCGCTGCGCACGTTGAAGGGCAGCGGCGCGTTCACCTGAATACGGTGCTTGACGGACGACAGGGCTGCGAGTTGCATGGGCTTGGCCGGTTGGGTCTGTATGAAGTGGCGGGCCTAGTGGACCCGACGACTGCCAGGTTTTTCGGCCGATAGCTGCAGAACTTGATTCGGGCACGGGCTTTGCCTCCACCCGCCCAGGGCCTGTCGCCCGTAAGCTGTGGGTATGAAACATCCTGCTGAGGACGACCACGCCGCCCTGCACGCCAGCTTTCGGTGGCAGGTGCCCGAGAACTTCAACATCGCCCAAGCCTGTTGCGCCCGCTGGGCCGCCAGCCCGGCCACAGCGCGGCGTGTGGCGGTGGCCTGGCAGCATGAAGACGGGCGCTGCGGCAGCCTGAGCTACGGCCAGCTGCAAGCCCAGGCCAACCGTTTGTCAAACGCGCTGCGCCGCATGGGGGTAGGGCGGGGCGACCGCGTGGCGCTGGTGTTGCCGCAGCGGCCGCAAACCGCGGTGGCGCACATGGCGCTGTACCAACTGGGCGCCGTGGCGGTGCCCTTGTCGATGTTGTTCGGGCCCGAGGCCCTGGCCTGGCGGCTGCAGGACAGCGGCGCCGTTCTGGCACTGGCCGACGAAAACGGCATCGCCACGATGCTGGCCGTGCGCGCCGAGTGCCCGGCGCTGCGCCAGGTGCTGGCGGTGGGTGCCGCCGCGGGGCAGGGCGATGCCGATTGGGCCAGTGCCCTGACCGCGTCGCCAGCCACGTTCGACCCGGTGGCCACGCACGCCGACGACCCCGCCGTGCTGATCTACACCAGCGGCACCACCGGCCCGGCCAAGGGCGCGCTGATCCCGCACCGCGCGCTGATCGGCAACCTGCCCGGTTTCGTTTGTAGTCAGAACTGGTTTGGCGCCGGCCGCAACGAGGTGTTCTGGAGCCCGGCTGACTGGGCCTGGACCGGCGGCCTGATGGACGCCTTGCTGCCCACGCTGTACTTCGGCCGCCGCATCGTCGCCTACCAGGGCCGTTTCTCGCCCGACATGGCGTTCTCACTGATGCAGGGCCAACGCGTGACGCACACCTTCTTGTTCCCCACCGCGCTGAAGGCCATGATGAAAGCCGTGCCCGAACCACGGCGGCACTACCGGCTGAAACTGCGGGCCGTGATGAGCGCCGGCGAGGCCGTGGGCGACGCGGTGTTCGACTGGTGCCGCGACGCGCTGGGTGTGCCCGTGAACGAAATGTTCGGCCAGACCGAGATCAACTACGTGGTGGGCAATTGCGCCAGCTACGTCGACGCGCAGGGCCGGCGCCACCCCGCCTGGCCGGCACGCGCTGGCAGCATGGGCCGCGCCTACCCCGGGCACCGCGTGGCGGTGATCGACGACGCCGGCCGCGAGTGCCCGTGCGGCACGCCCGGCGACGTGGCGGTGCACCGCCTGGACGTGCACGGCCAGCCCGACCCGGTGTTCTTCCTGGGCTACTGGGGCAACGAGGCGGCCACGCGTGCCAAGTACACCGCAGACCCGACCGCCAGCTGGTGCCGCACCGGCGACAGCGCGGTGATGGACGCTGACGGCTACCTTTGGTACCAGGGCCGCAGCGACGACGTGTTCAAGGTCGCCGGTTACCGCATCGGCCCCAGCGAGGTCGAGAACTGCCTGGTGCGCCACCCCGCCGTGGCCAATGCCGCCGTGGTGCCCAAGCCCGACGCCGAGCGCGGCGCCGTGGTCAAGGCCTACGTGGTGCTGGCGCCGGGGCATGTGGGCGATGCGGCGCTGGTGGCCGAGCTGCAGGCCCACGTACGCGCCCGCCTGGCGCCCTACGAATACCCGAAGGAGATCGAGTTCATCGAAGCCCTGCCGATGACCACCACCGGCAAGGTGCAGCGCCGCGTGCTGCGCCTGCAGGAGGAAGCGCGCGCCCGCGCCGGCGCCGTTTGACCCCCCGAGCCGGACGGCCGGCGCGCTTGCTGCACACTGCGGTGCATG
>JANOLY010000482.1:0-4194 GCA_031420055.1 Burkholderiales bacterium
ACCGCGTGCTCTTCATCGCCATGGACCAGGCCCGCGACAAGCTGCTCTACGCCAACGTGCCGGGTGATCGCAACCCGTTCAAGGACCTGCGCGTGCGCCGGGCGTTGTACCAGGCCATCGACATCGAGACCCTAAGAACCAAGCTGATGAACGGACAAAGCGCGCCCACGGGGTCGCCCACACCGTCGCCACTGGGCAGCTACAACGACGCGCAGATCGAGGCGCGCCTGCCCTTGGACCTGCCCCGCGCGCGTGCACTGATGGCCGAGGCCGGTTTTGCTGAAGGCTTTGAGGTCACGCTGGATTGCCCCAACAACCGCTACATCAACGACGAAGAAATCTGCATCGCGCTGGCCACCATGTGGGCGCAGCTGAAGGTGAAGGTCAAGGTCAACGCCATGCCGCGTGCGATCTACTTCCCCAAGCTGGACAAGCTCGACACCAGCCTGTACCTCTACGGCTGGGGTGGCGCCATCACCGACGCCGAGACGGTGATGACCCCCGTCATGCGCAGCCGCGGCGACGCGGGCGTGGGCCAGTACAACTTCGGCAATGTGCGCAACGAGCGTTTCGACGCGCTGGCTGCGCAAAGCAGTGTCGAGCCCGACCCACGCAAACGCACCGAACTCGTCAAGGCTGCTTTGATGGAGTGGAAAGAGCAGGTGCACACCATCCCGCTGCACCGTCAGGTCATCCCCTGGGCCGCGCGCAGCAACGTGGATGTGGTGCACCGCGCCGACAACGTGCTGGCGGTGCAGGCGGTGACGATGCGGTGAAGGGCGGCCGGACTGCTTTGGTGCGCTGCAAGTTGCTACGCGCCCGTAGCGCGACCGATTCCCAGGGCCACGGCCGTCTGCTCCAAGGTTGCGCCCAGGACTGCAGGCAAGATCACTGCTTGAGCGCCGTTAGGCGTCATAAAGCGACGCCGCGGCGGGTCACGGTTGCAGACAATCTGTGCAGACAATCGGCACACACGCGGTACACTCGCAAAATGAAGCCGTTTCGTTGGCCACCAAACAAGAACGAGCGACTCAAGGCTGGTCGTGGCATTACGTTTGAGCAGATGGTCGTGGCCATCGAGTCCCGAGGGCTGCTCGACATCGTCATCCATCCGAATCGGACAAAGTACCCTGGGCAACAGATCTTCATCGTCTCGTGCGACGGCTACGTTTACTTGCTGCCATTTGTTGAAGAAGATGACCACTACTTTCTCAAGACGATTATTCCTAGTAGGAAAGCAACTCGCGAATATCTGAAAAAGGATCAACCTGATCATGAAACTTGATGCATACGAAACAGACATCCTGAAGGCGTTCGAGAGCGGAAAGATGCACTCCGTAGCGACGAAGGCTGAACTTGCGAAGTTCCGTGAGGCTGCACGCGTCACCGCGATCAAGGACCGACGGGTGAACATTCGTCTGTCGTCGGGCGATCTCGCCGACATTCAAGCGCGAGCGCTAGAGGAAGGCATGCCCTACCAAACCTTGATTGCCAGCGTACTGCACAAGTACGTCACAGGTCGGCTGCTGGAGCCTGCTCGCATAACGAAGTAGGAAAGCCAGTTGCCCAGCCACCACCGAGCGCAGGTACGGCCCTTGCTCGGCCGCCGGCCGGGTCATGCGTTTTCGCAACACCTCATGGACTGCGCACAACTTGGCGCGCATCTTCTTGCCACGGGTCAACCTGAGCACCACGAACTTGCCGCGCTGCGTGGCGCCGCAGCAGTGGGTGAATCCCAGGAAGTCAAACGTTTCGGCGGTGTCGTGGCCCCGGCTGCGCAAACCGCTCGCATCACTCGGCCACGAAACGCCGTTGGAGGTGGCCCAGACCGAGAGCGGTGCGCGCGTGATCGAGACGCTGCTGGGCAAGATGGCCTGGGGCGCCGCAGCCTGACCCGCGTGTGGACTGCCGTGCCGGCTTGACGCTGACCGAATGATCCTGTGGCCAACGCTCTGGAGTTGCAGCGCGGACTCAGCCCGTCGCGCGCCGGCGCACCGCTTCCAGGTAGGCCAGGCCGTCAGGCGGCAGGCCGCTGCGCTGGCTGGTCCAGATCATCTCGCCCAGGCATTCCATCACCTCGTGGTGGGCCTGGTGCATGGAGTTGCGCCGCGTGGCCAAGAGCTTGACCGCCTGGCGGATGCCGGTGGGTTGGTCCATACCCAACTGCTCTTCTATGGTCAGGTGCATGGACAGGTGCAAGAAGGGGTTGGCCCGCCCGTCTTCCACGTTGTAGACGGCCTCCAGCGCGGCGGCCTCGTCGGCCAGGTCGGGGTGGTACTCAGGGTGCTCGGCGATCCAACGCGCGGCCAGGGCTTGCATGGGCTCCAGCGGCATCCTGGCCTGTTGGCGGGCGTGGCTGGCGCAGAAGAATCGGCGAACGTCGAGTTGCGAGGGCTGGAACACAAGCAGAATTGTCGCCCTTCCTCGCTTGTCCTTGCCCCCACCCGATGAACGTCACCACCGAACAGCTTTTCACCGAAGCCCGCACGCAAAACGCCTACCTGCCCACGCCGGTGGACGACGCCATGTTGCAGGCCTTGTACGAGCTGCTCAAGTGGGGCCCGACCTCGGCCAACTGCAGTCCGGCGCGCTTGGCTTTTGTGCGCAGTGCCCAGGTCAAGGAAAGGCTGGCCGCCTGCATGTCGTCGGGCAATTCACCCAAGGTGCTGTCAGCACCGGTGACGGTCATCATCGGCATGGACATGGCGTTTTTCGACAAGCTGCCTCAGCTGTTCCCGCACACCGACGCGCGGGCCTGGTTTGCAGGCAAGCCCGCAGTGATCGAGGCCACGGCCCTGCGCAATTCGTCGTTGCAGGGGGCTTACCTGATCCTGGCCGCGCGCGCGCTGGGCCTGGGCTGCGGCCCCATGAGCGGGTTCGACGCCGCGCGCCTGGACGCCGAGCTCTGGGCTGGCACCACCGTGCGCACCAACTTCGTGTGCACGCTGGGCCATGGTGACGCCAGCAAGGTGATGGCGCGCAGCCCGCGTTTGGCCTTCGACGAGGCCTGCAGCCTGCTCTGAAGGCGGGCGCGCGCTCAGTCGTCGGTGCTCTCGCTCGCGTGCCAGCCGGGGCGCTGTGACTGCGCCTTGCGCTCGGCACGTTCACGGGCCCAGGTGACTTCCAGTTGCGCGCGGCCTTGCTTGGCCACGGCGATGAGCTGCTTTTCGTCGCCCAGGTGCGGCGCCATCACTTTCATCAGCTCGATGCTGTGCTGGCGAAAGCGCAGTGCCTGGTTGCGCGCCGCATGCGGCTGCCAGCCCATCAATTCGAGCACGCTGCGCCCGCTCATCAGGGCTGAATCCAGCGTCTCGCGTTCGATGTGCTGCACGCCGCGCAGGTACAGTGCGCTCCAATCGGTGGCGTTGCGGGCGCGCACCACCAGCGCAGCTTGCGGGAAGTGCTGCTGGGCCAGGTCGACGACAGTCAGGCATTGCTCACTGTGGTCCATGGCCACGACGATGACGCGGGCCTTGGCCGCACCGGCCGTTCGTAGCAGGTCCAGCCGCGTGGCGTCACCATAGAAAGCCGGCCAGCCGAAACGGCGCACGGCCTCGACCTGTTCGGCGTCGTGCTCCAGCACGGTGGCCGACAGGCCGCCGGCGTTGATGAGCCGGCCGACGATCTGGCCGTAGCGGCCGAAGCCGCAAATGATGATGGGCGCGTGCTGCTCGTCAGCGATCTCGTCCAGCGCCGGGCCCGCGGCGCGCGCGGCCAGGCGCGGCGCCAGCAAGCGGTCGGCCAACACCAGCAGCAGCGGCGTGAGCAGCATGGACATGGCCACGGCGGCCAGCAACAGCGATGCCTGGTCGGCGGCGATGGCTCCAGCCCCCAAGGCGGTTTGGAAGACCACGAAGCCTAACTCGCCGCCTTGCGCCAGCAGCACGGTGAACACCGGCCGCTCCACCAGCGGAATGCCCATCGGCTTGGCGATCGCCCAGATCACCGCGCTCTTCAACAGCATCAGCGCCAGCACAATCGCCGCCATCGCGCCCGGTGACTTCATCAGCACGCCGAAGTCGATGCTCATGCCCACCGCGATGAAGAACAGGCCGAGCAGCAGGCCCTTGAACGGTTCGATGTCCGTTTCCAGCTCGCGTTTGTATTCGCTCTCCGCCAGCAGCACGCCGGCCAGGAAGGCGCCCAGCGCCATCGACAAGCCCACGCCGTGCATCAGCGCCGCCGTGGCCACCA
>JANOLY010000483.1:0-2228 GCA_031420055.1 Burkholderiales bacterium
GCATCGCCGACCTGGTGCTGGGCCAGCGCGGCGGGCTGCGCAAGCTTGAGCCGCAGCTGGCCAGCGAGACCTTTGCCTGGCAGGTGATCTGCCTGCGCCTGGCAGCCATCAAATGCCATGCCCGCGGCGAGGTCAGCAGCACGGCGCTGTCGCTGCGCGCCAAGGGCCGCGAAGCCGTGCTGGGCTTCGGCCCGCGCTGGGCAGAAGCGCACCCGAGAACGCTCTTTCTGTTGCAGGAAGAAGCCGCTGTGTGGGCCCGTTCTGGGCCGCTGCGCCTGACGCTGCCGTAGCCCAGCGGCGGCGGGGCCCGTGCCGTGCGTCGAGCCTGTCGCCAAAGGAATGCTGTGGCCGCGGGCAGGCGGCCTGGCATGCTGCGCACACGCGGCCTAGACTCTGCGCGTCTTCAATGTCTAAACCCCTTGATCCCGCAAAACGGAGCGGTCCAACATGAGCACCATCCTCGTCACAGGCGCCAGCCGAGGCATAGGCCTGGCCACCGCACTGGCCTTCGCGCGCGCCGGTCACCAGGTGGCTGCCACCATGCGCAACCCAGCGGCAGCGCCCGAACTCGCGCGCGCGGCAGCCGCCGAGAAGCTGGCCCTCTCAGTCTTCACCATGGACGTGAATGACGATGACTCGGTGCAGCAGGCGGTGCGCCGCATCGAGGCCGAATTGGGCCCGGTCGAGGTGCTGGTCAACAACGCCGGCATCGAGCGAACGGGGTCGGTGGAAGAGATGCCGGTCTCGGCATTCCGCGAGGTGATGGAGACCAACTGCTTCGGCGCCATCCGATGCATCCAGGCCGTGCTGCCGGGCATGCGCGAACGGCGCAGCGGTTGCATCGCCAACGTGACGTCGATTTCCGGCAGGCTCGCCTCGTCACCGATGGGCGCTTACTCGGCGTCGAAGTTTGCCCTCGAGGCCGTGTCCGAGTGTCTGGCGCAGGAGGTCAAGCCCTACGGCATCCGCGTCTGCGTGGTCGAGCCCGGCATCATCGATACCGACATGGCACGCAACATCAGCGAGGCGGGCGATGCGTCGGTCTACCCCAACCAGCGGCGCATGGCCGCGTTGTTCGCGGCCGCGCTGAAGCACCCGACGCCACCTGGCGTGGTGGCCGACAAGCTGGTCGAGATCGCCGACGGCGGCAGCTGGCAGTTCAGGCACCCCGTGGGGCCCGACGCCGCGCCTTTCCTGCAGTGGCGCGCGTCGCTCAGCGACGAGGCCTGGGTCGAGTGGGGCGCGCTCGACGACGACGCCTGGTACGCGCGGCTGAAGGCCGACTTCGGCATGGATGTGCGGCCTGACCTTCTTGGCTGACCTGCCCGGCACCGTTGACCGCGTCGCGACCTTCATCGGCGTGTAGCTGGGCGCCGCTCGTTCAGAAGAGCGATGCCAGCTCCCAGGGGGTCCGGATCCCGCCCCTACAGCTGGTCAGGCCCGATCACCGCCTGCAGCACCACCTGCAGACCCGTGTCACGCTGACGGGCGCGCAGCCACCACACGCCGCCTTTGCGCACCGACCAGGCCTGCGGCTGGCCCGACAACAAGTAGGCCGCGACCAGCCCAAGTGTGGGCTGGTGGCCCACCACCAGCACCGGTTCGCGGGCCTCGGGCCAGCGCACGCTGTGCAGCAAGCCTTCCACTGTGGCGTCGGGTGCCAGCGCCGGAACTGTCTTGAACTTGCGTTCCAGCGCCGCTGCAGTCTGCTGCGCGCGCCGCGCCGGGCTGACCCGCACGCGCGTGCTGGCCGGCAGCTGCTGGTTCAACCAGGCTGCCATGCGTTGCGCCTGGCGTTCGCCCTTGGGTGTCAGCGCCCGGTCCAGGTCGTTGGCCACCTCGCGCATCTCGAAGGCCTCGGCGTGGCGCCACAGGATCAGGTCCATGCACAACCCGTCCGTCACGGCGAGGCGAAGCGCTGCATCAAGGCCTGCTGCGAACTGACACCGGTCTCGGCGACGCGGCGGTAGCGGCCTTCGGCGTCAAGCTGCCAGGCGTCGCGCTGATCGTGCAGGTAAGGCACCAGCGCTTCGTCGATGACGCGCTGGCGCAGCACGGGGTCGCGCACCGGCCAGGCCACCTCGATGCGGCGGAACATGTTGCGGCTCATCCAGTCGGCGCTGCTGAGGTACAGCGCCTCGTCGCTGTGCTCGTGGCCCCAGCGGAAATACATCACGCGCGTGTGCTCCAGAAAACGCCCGACGATGGAACGCACACGGATGTTGTCG
>JANOLY010000484.1:0-3867 GCA_031420055.1 Burkholderiales bacterium
GCCGCATCACCCTGGCCGGCAGCTTTGCCAGCCATGGCGAAACCGCTCGGCTGGAACTGGACAAGGCCGGCCGCGCCTGCGCCGTGTGGCTGGCCGCAACACGCCTGCAAAGCGAAAGCAGCGCCGCCAAGGAACTGGCCGCCCGCTACCAGCCGGCGCCCGCGCCTAAAACCACCAAGGCGCGGCAGCCGCCTCGTTGATCAGCAGTGCTTGCTGGCGGTAAAAGCGCGCCCGGCTGCCTGGCCCCATGCGCGAACCGCCCAGGCCCGACAGCTTGAAGGACTGCTTGGCGCCGTCGTGCACCAGCGCCGTGGGCTCGCACCACCAGCCGCCGCCGTGCTGCACCACGTGGCCGCCGGTCAGCGCGCGGGCGCCCGCGGCTTGCGCTTGTTCGAGGTGGCGGCGCACCACGTCAACCTGGGCCGCGGCGATGATGGGGCCGATCTGGCCCTGGTGGATGTCGGACCAGTTGTGGCGCAAGGCGGCCCCGCGCTGCACCAGCAAGTCGGTGAAGGGCTGGGCCACCGTGGCGTCAACGTAAACACATTCGATGGACATGCAGCTCTGCCCCGCGCCCACCATGCCGCCCCAGGCCAGCGAGCGCGCGGTGCGGTGCAGGTCGGCGTCGGCCAGCACCAGCGCGGCGTCCTTGCCGCCCAGCTCCAGGAACGACGGGATGAAGGCCTCCATAGCGGCCAGGCCCACGCGCCGGCCGGTCTTGACGCTGCCGGTAAAGCACACCGCATCCACCGCGCGCACCAGTGCTTCACCCGTGGCCGGGCCGCCGGTGACGTAGGCCAGCACGGCAGCCAGCTCGGGCACGGCGGCCAGGCTGCGGAACCGCAGCCTGGCGCGCCGGCTCCTCAGTCAACAACGCCGGCGCCTGGGCGCACCAGCGCTGCAGCGCGCCCAGCGTGGCGTCGAACTCCAGCACGGCTTCGGCATGGCGGCCGGTGTCTGCCACCAGCGCGGCCACCAGCGCGTCGCGTTCAGCGGCCAACGCAGCCGCCCAGCGCTGCATCACCGCCACGCGGTGGTCAACCCCGGCGGCCACCCACGCTGTCTGCGCGGCGCGCAACCGGGCTGCCGTGGACTGCACCTGGGCCGGTGTCACCACCGGCATCGCGTAGTCGATCTCGCCAGTGCGCGGGTTGCGCGTGGGCAGGGTTGGGGCCGTCATGGCTCGTCGCCGATGACGCCGCGCTCGCGCAGGGCGGCAATGGCGCGCGCCTGCATGGCCATGAAGTGCGATCGCTCAGGCACGCGCAGGGCGCCGGCTTCGTCCAGCATGGTGTTGGCCGGGTACACGCTGCCACCGTACAGCGGCGCAAACAGCTCCATCCGCTGGCGCGCCAGCACATTGGGCCATGCACAGTCCTTGGGGCGAGGGTGGGCGGCGCGGGCGGCGGCGGCCCAAGTTGTCCGGACAAGCAGTGTAGCGACGGCGATCGCCTGCTGACACGCGTGCGGGCTGGGCTATCGGGTCCCGCTTTGCGGCCCCGCGCTGGCAGGTGCAGCGCTGGCGGGCAGCGCAATCACGGCCGCGGTGCCGCCCACGCAGCCGATGGTCTGGCCCGCCACGCAGCGTGCGGCGTCTGGCGCCACGGCGCGTGGCGGGGGCGGCGGGCTACCGGGACGGTAGATCATCGACAGCAGCACCGTGGCGGCGGTCAGCAATGCCAGCACGACGACGAGTAGCTGCTTCTTCGCGGTCAGCGGTTGGTAGCGATCGTTCATGACGTGACTATCCCACGGGTCAGCCCGCGCCTGGCCCGCGCTAAGCTCGTGGCCCACCCTGCAGGAGCCCGACGTGAGCAGCCCCGCGCGTTATCTCGATCTCTCGACCTGGCCGCGGCGAGACGCCTTCGAGTACTTTCGCGGCTTTGACAAGCCCTACTTCAACGTCTGCACGCGCCTGGACGCAGCCCCCTTGAAGGCCGCGGTGGCGGCGCGCGGTGTGGGCAGCTTTTCACTGGCCTGCCACTTCCTGGCGCTGCGCGTGGCCAATGAACAAGAGCCCATGCGCTTGCGGCTTGAAGGCGGCCGCGTACGCGTGCACGACAGCCTGCAGGGCGGCGCCACCGTGTTGCGAGACGACGAAAGCTTCGGCTTTGCCTATCTCGAACCCAGCACCGACTGGGCCACTTTCGCCGACCAGGGCGCGCGTGCCATCGCTGCCGCGCGCGACCGCTCGGCGCCGTTTGAGCCACGCACCGAGCACAGCGCCGTCATCCACTTCACCACGCTGCCCTGGATCGCCTTCAGCAGCTTCTCGCACGCCCGCAACTGGGGCCGCGAAGACTCGGTGCCCAAGGTCGCCTTCGGCCGCATCGAAGCCGACGGCGCGCGGCTGTGGTTGCCGTTTTCAGTCGAAGTGCACCACGCGCTGATGGACGGCCTGCACCTGGGCCGCTACATCGAAGGCATGGAAGCCGCGCTGCGCGACCCGGCGCCGTGGCTCAGGTCTTGGGCGCGGGCTTGCGGATGATCATCGTGCGCTGGAACCAGGCCTCGTTCATGCCGTTGAGGAAGGCGCTGTCTATCTTGTGGCCAGACCTGTCGCCCACCACCGATTCGCTGCCGCAACGCGGGCACAGCGCGGTGCCGGCGGTCAGGGCTTCGGGGTCGTCGAAGCTGCTCGCGTCCAAGCCGCTCCAGGCGATGATTTCTTCGGGCGCAAAGGTCTGCATGCAGTAGCAACAGCCACACACCGTGCTGGCCTCGATCTCGGCCCGGTTGTTGGTGGTGTGGCGGATCGCCGTCAGCAGCAGGTTGGGCATGGGTGCAATCCAGTCGAGTGATGGTCAACGCTTGCGCAGCCAGTGCGTGACGATGGCCATCATCAGACCACACTTTTTGCGCCAGCTTTTGCCAGGCCGGCCGGCCAGGGCGGCGTGGCCTGCTCGAAGCGCTGCAGGTAGTCGGCGCGCTCGGTGCCGCACCAGCGGTCCCACCAGGTGAACCACAGCCCGTAGTTGCCGCGCGCGGTTTCGTGGTGCAGGTGGTGGTGGGTGGTGGTGGTGAAGCGACCGAAGAAGGCATTCCGCGCAAAGCCGTTCGGCATGGTTTCCACCGCGGCGTGGCCGTGAGCGTTGCGCACCATCTGGTGCAGCGCAAACAGCAGCAGCACCGACCAGTGCAGCGGCACCACCAGCAGCGCCAGCGGCGTCACCAGCCCGTTGACCAGCGCCTCGGCCGGGTGAAAGGCGTAAGCCGCCCAGGGCGACGGATTGCGCGAGCGGTGGTGCACGCCGTGCACATGGCGCAGCAGCCAGGGCGTGTGCAGGGCGCGGTGGGTCCAGTAGAAGTAGAAGTCGTGCCAGACGATCATCAGCGGCAGGCTAAGCAGCAGCCAGGCCCAGCCATGTTTTGCCGGGTCGCGGTAAATGTCGACATGACCCGACAACACACCGCCCACCACCGCCATGCCCAGCGCGGCAAAGACCGCCAGGGTGCAAAGCGAGTAAAAAAACTCGCGGCGCAGGTCGTGCGCTGTGGGCCAGCCCGCGATGACGCGGTGCGCCAGGCGCCGCCGTAGCAGCACGTGCAGCACCAGCCACACCAGGGCCACCACCACCAGGTAGCGCGAGCCCTCCATCACCAGGTGGCTGAGGTAGACGCGGCGCAGCATTTCCCAGGTGCTGGCATCAGGCGCGCGCAGCAAAGCCAGCGGCAGGAACTCGGGCATGGGCGCTCCGGTGGACGGGACACCAAGGTGGAGTAGAGATGTGACGCAGTCGCGTTAGGTTTCGTTTGTCTGTTTCCGCCCCTTTCGTTTGGCGGTGCCCGAATAACTATGCCTTGGCGTTTGTTTTCACATCCCCCTCATCGAACCGGACAGGCGGTTCTCCCGCATCCGGCTCTCGG
>JANOLY010000485.1:0-1867 GCA_031420055.1 Burkholderiales bacterium
GTGCAGCAGCACAGCGGCGCGGCGCAGGCGGCCGAAGCCGCGACCGGAATTCCGGCTGCCTTCATGGTGTCGCAAGCGGCGCTGGAAACGGGCTGGGGCCGCAAGGAGATTCGCCACGGCGATGGTCAGCCTTCCTACAACCTCTTCGGCATCAAGGCCGGCGGCAGCTGGAAGGGCCCGGTGGCCGAGGTCACCACCACCGAATTCGTCAACGGCAAGGCGCAGAAGTTGGTGGCCAAGTTTCGCGCCTACGGCAGTTATGCCGAGTCCTTCACCGACTACGCCAAGCTCATGAAGAACAGTCCGCGCTACCAGGCGGCGGTGGCCGGCGCGAGCGCTGTGAGTACGGTGAGTGCGGGCCGCAACGTCGCCCCTGCTGATCGTGTGGCCACCAGCGCCTCGGCCTTTGCGCAAGGCCTGCAGAAGGCCGGCTACGCCACTGACCCGGCCTATGCCGACAAGCTCACGCGCGTTATCAACACCACGTTGCGCCTGCAGCGTTCACTGGCTTAGGGGCGGCTGAATGGGATCCTCGCCACTGATGTCGCTGGGCATCAAGGCCATGGCGGCCAATTACGCCGCCTTGCAGACCACGGGCCACAACATCGCCAACGCCAACGTGGCGGGCTATTCGCGGCAGCAGGTCGAGCTGTCGACATCGGGCGGCCAGTTCACCGATGCCGGCTTCTTCGGCCGCGGTGTGGATGTGGCGTCGGTGAGCCGCGCGCACAACGAATTTCTCACACGCGAAGCCGCCAGCGCGCGTTCGCTGTCGTCGATGGACGCATCCAGGCTGTCGCAACTGCGGCGGCTGGAGGCCATCTTCAAGCCGGGTGAAATGGGCCTGGGCAACGCCACCAGCGAATTCATGAATTCGATGCTCGACTTGTCGAGCCGGCCGGCTGACGCAGCCACGCGCCAGGTGGCGCTGGCGCGTGCGGGCGACATGGCGTCGCGCTTTGCAGAAGCGGGCACAGCGCTTGACGATGTGCAGACCGGCGTGCAGTCCGAACTGCGCACCGCTGTGGCCGAGGTCAACGGCCTGGCCAAGTCCATCGCCCAGGTCAACCAGCGCATTGCCGCGCTGCGCGGCCTGGGCCAGCCGGCGAACGACTTGCTGGATGAACGCGAGCGGCTCATCTCGCGCCTGTCCACCCACGTCCAGGTCACGCGCATGGAAGCGAAAGACGGCACGATGGCGGTCTTTGTCGGTGGCGGCCAGCGCCTGGTGCTGGGCACGGAGGCAGCGTCGCTGAAGGTGCTGCAAGACGAGTCTGACTCCTCGCGTGCAGCCATCGGCCTGAGTGAAGGCGGCGTGCAGCGCAAGTTGAGTCCCACCACGCTCGGTGCGTCGCTGGGCGGCCTGCTGCGCTTCCAGAACGAAGACCTGGTGTCTGCGCGCACGCTCATCGGCCGCCTGGCGGCGTCGGTGGGTGGCGCGGTCAACGACCAGCAGATGAAGGGCGTGAGCCTGCAGACGCCGCTGGGCCTGGTGGCCTCCAGCGCGCTCTTCGGCATGGGCCCGCCAGTGGCGCAGCCGCACAGCGCCAATGCGCGCGATGCTAGCGGCGTGCCTCTGGGCGCGGTCACGCTCACCATCACCGACGCCAGCGCGCTGCAAGCCAGCGAATACGACCTGCAGGAAACCGCCTATGGTTCGGGCAGCTGGGTGCTGACGCGCCTGAGCGACGGCCAGACGACGGCCGTCAACAGC
Source organism: Burkholderiales bacterium (assembly GCA_031420055.1). Taxonomy (GTDB): domain Bacteria; phylum Pseudomonadota; class Gammaproteobacteria; order Burkholderiales; family Burkholderiaceae_C; genus Rubrivivax. Next base: position 1,715 of record JANOLY010000485.1, read on the forward strand.
GGCGACGTGGTTGACGGCATGCAGATCGAATTCACGGCCGCGCCGCCGTTGGCTGGCGACCGTTTCCTGCTGCAGCCGGTGACACGCGCCGCCAACGGCATGGCGCGTTTGCTCGACGACCCGCGCGACCTCGCCGCCGCGTCACCGCTGCTG
>JANOLY010000486.1:0-10583 GCA_031420055.1 Burkholderiales bacterium
CGCCCGCAACTGCCCGCAGCCCGCATCCACATCCTGCCCCGCCGAGTGGCGCAGCTTGGTCAGCACGCCGCGCCGGTGCAGGGCACGCGCCATCTCGGCTGCGCGCTCCCAGCTCGGGCGGCGCCAAGGCATGCCGGCCACCGCGTTGTAGGGGATCAGGTTCATCAGCGCGTACTTGCCGTGAAGCAAGCGGGCGATGCCGTCGATCTCGTCGTCGCCGTCGTTGACGCCTTCGATCAGCGTCCACTGGTACTGGATGGGGTAGCCGGTGGCGCGGGCGTAGGTCTCGCCCAAGGCCACCAGTTCGTCGGGGCTCAGGCGCGGCGCGCGCGGCAGCAGTTCAACGCGCAATGCCGCCTTGGTGGTGTGCAGCGACAGCGCCAGCGCCGGCTTGACCAGGCCTTGGGGCAAGCGCTCGAAGACCCGCTCGTCGCCCACGGTGCTGAAGACCAGGTTCTTGTGGCCAATGGCGCCGCCCGTGCCCAGCAGCTCGATGGCGTCGAGCGCGGCGTCCAGGTTGTGCGCCGGCTCGCCCATGCCCATGAACACGACCTTCATGATCGGCCGCTGCGGGAACAGGCACCGCGCCAGCACCACCTGGGCCACGATCTCGGCGCTGCCCAGCTGGCGCAGCAGGCCGCCGGTGCCCGTCATGCAGAACACGCAGCCCACGGCGCAACCCACCTGGGTGCTGATGCACAGCGCCTGCGCACGCTCGGGTGGCAGCAGCACACATTCAACCGTCAGGCCGTCGTGCAGTTGCACCAGCAAACGCACCGAGCCATCGGCCCCCGGGTGTTGCGACTGCAGCCGCGCCAGGCCGGCCAGTTCGCTCGACAGTGCGGGCAGCTCTGTGCGCACGGCGCCGGGCATGAAGTCCTCCAGCCGGCGCCGGCCGCTGTCCTGCGGCAGCGCCCGGGCCCAGTGCCGCAGCACCCGCGCTTCGTGCTTGGTGTTGGCGCCCAGCGCGCGCAGGCGTTGGCGGATGTCGCTGACTTGCATGGCCCCTTCGTTCAGAACACCACCACCGAACGGATGGACTCGCCGCGCTCCATCAGCGCGAAGCCTTCGTTGATGTCTTCCAGCGCCAGTGTGTGCGTGATCAGCGGGTCGATGCTGATCTTGCCGTCCATGTACCAGTCCACGATGCGCGGCACATCGGTGCGGCCGCGCGCGCCACCGAAAGCACTGCCCAGCCAGACGCGGCCGGTGACCAGTTGGAAGGGCCGCGTGGATATCTCTTGCCCCGCCGCCGCCACGCCGATGATCACGCTCTTGCCCCAGCCCTTGTGGCAGCACTCCAGCGCCTGGCGCATGGTGGTGGTGTTGCCTATGCACTCGAAGCTGTAGTCGGCGCCGCCGTCGGTGAGCTGCTGAATCGCATCGACGACGTTCTCCACGCTCTTGGGGTTGATGAAGTGCGTCATGCCGAACTGCCGCGCCATGGCTTCGCGCGCGGGGTTGATGTCGACGCCGATGATCTTGTCGGCACCGACCATCTTGGCGCCCTGGATCACGTTCAGGCCAATGCCGCCCAGCCCGAACACCACCACGTTCGCACCCGCCTCGACCTCGGCGGTGAACAACACCGCACCAACCCCTGTCGTGACACCGCAGCCGATGTAGCAGACCTTGTCAAAAGGCGCGTCTTTACGAATCTTTGCCAGGGCAATTTCAGGCACCACGATGTGGTTGGCAAAGGTGCTGGTGCCCATGTAGTGCAGGATGGGCTGGCCGCGCAAGTGGAAGCGGCTCGTGCCGTCGGGCATCAGGCCGCGGCCCTGGGTGCTGCGTATCTTCTGGCACAGGTTGGTCTTGCGCGACAGGCAGAACTTGCACTGCCGGCATTCCGGCGTGTACAGCGGAATCACGTGGTCGCCGGGCTGCAGCGAAGTCACGCCCGCGCCCACTTCCAGCACGACCCCGGCGCCTTCGTGACCCAGAATGGCGGGGAACAGGCCCTCGGGGTCTGCGCCCGACAGCGTGTAGTGGTCGGTGTGGCAGATGCCTGTGGCCTTGACCTCCACCAGCACCTCGCCCTCGCGCGGGCCCTGCAGGTCCACGGTCTCGATGGTCAGTGGGGCACCGGCCTTCCAGGCCACCGCGGCACGGGTCTTCATATGGGAACCTTCCAGTCATGCAATGCAATGGCTTGAATCTACACGGGCTCTGGCCAGCACACCGAAATCCACCGATGACCGTCAACCCACGCGCCACCCCCCGCACCATGGCCCTGGTGCTGTCGGCACTGGTCACTGCCGCGGCCGCCCAGACTCCCGCTGCGGCACCACCCGCCGCACCGGCCGCGGCCGCATCGGCGCCACGCCCGGCCGCGGCGCCCGCGGCAGCGCAGCAGGTGCAGATCACCGGCAGCCGCGAGAACGACGCCGAGCAGCGCCGCCAGTCGCCGTCGGCCAAGATCGTGATCGGCCGCGAAGAGATCGACAAGTTCGGCGACGCCAACATCGGCGAGGTGCTGCGCCGCCTGCCCGGCGTCACCACCCCCGGCGCGCCTGGCCGCGGCGGCCCGCCGCGGCTGCGCGGGCTGGGCAACAACTTCACGCAGCTGCTAATAGACGGCCAACGTGTGCCGCCGGGCTTCAGCCTGGAAAGCTTGAGCCCCGAGCAGGTCGAGCGTATCGAGATCCTGCGCGCCCCCACGGCCGAGACCGGCGCGCGCGCCATTGCCGGCACCATCAACATCATCACGCGCGAAGGCTTCAAGCGCCGCTTGAACGACCTGCGCCTGGGCTTTGGCTTTGAGAACGGCAAGTTCAGCCCGGGCCTGAACTGGTCGCACAACGACATGGCGGGCGACCTCACCTACACGGTGTCGGCATCGGCATTTCGTCCGCAGCGTGAAAACTCGGGCAGCAGCCGCACCGCCATCACCGATGTGGCCACGGGCAGCTTGTTGGAAGACCGCAGCAGCAGCAGCATTACCGAAGACCAGCGCGTGGGCTTGAACCTGAACGGGCGGCTGATGTGGCGGCTGGGCGAAGGCGGCGATTCGCTGTCGCTGACGCCGTCGGTCTTTCACTCGCGGGCCGAGAGCGACGGCCGCTTCACGCTGGCGCATGCCCTGCGTCGACCCAGCACACCGGTGTTCTACGACACGGCCGCCAGCCACAACGAAAGCAGCTTCACCAACGCCCGCCTGGGCGCGCAGTGGCGCCAGCGCGTGGGCAACGTGCGCTACGAACTCAATGGCGGCGCGGGCAGCTTTCGCAATGAAAACGACACCCTGCGCCTGGAGCGCATGAACACCAGCACCACGCCCTTGCGCACGCTGCAAGACAGCGGCAGCACGCGCGAAAACTCCTTCAACCTCACACTCAAGGCCACCTCGCTCATGGGCGGCAAGCCCGACCAGGCCGGCGGCGCGCACACGCTGGTGGGCGGCGGCGAGATCGACGCGGCACGGCGCACGGAAGCGCGCAGCTCGCTGCAGAACGGGTTGCCGCTGCTGTCGGACTTTGGCGACGAGCTGCAGGCCTCGTCGCTGCGCATGGCGGCCTATGTGCAAGACGAATGGAGCATCAACCCCAACTGGGGCGCCTACGCCGGCTTGCGCTGGGAAGGCATCACCACGCGCGGCGACAGCGGCAACGCCGGTGGCGCACGGCCCACCAACCGCAGCAACGTGTGGACGCCGCTGTTCCAGACCGTCTGGAAGCCCGACCCCAAGAGCCGCGACCAGGTGCGCCTGGCGCTGACGCGCAGCTACCGATCACCCACCCTGGGCAACCTGATCGCGCGGCCCACCATCAACCGCGACTACCCCATCAGCGGCCCCAACCGCGAGACCAGCCCCGACAGCGCCGGCAACCCGGCCCTGTTGCCCGAACTGGCCACCGGCGTCGACCTGGCCGTGGAGCGCTACCTCAGCGGCGGCGGTGTGCTCAGCGTGAACCTATTCCACCGCAGCATCAACAACCTGATGCGCGGTATCACGACGCTGGAGACCGTGTCCTGGAGCCCGGTGCCGCGCTACGTGCGCCGCATGCGCAACATCGGCGACGCCACCACGTCGGGCATCGAGATGGAGGCCAAGTTCAGGCTCGACCAGCTCGTCACTGGCGCGCCGGGCGTGGAGCTGCGCGGCAACCTGTCGCTGTTCGATTCCAAGGTCAGCACCGTGCCCGGCCCCAACAACCGGCTCGACCAGCAAGCCAAGGCCACCGCCAACATCGGCGCCGACTACCGCCTGCGCGGCGTGCCCTTCACGTTGGGTGGCAACGCCAACTGGGTGCCGGGCAGCACCATCAAGCTCGACCCCGACCAGTTCGTCACCACCAGCATCAAGGTGGTCTGGGACGGCTACGCGCTGTGGACCATCGGCCCCAGCATGGGCCTGCGCCTGCTGGGCAGCAACCTGGCGCCGCGCGACTTTGCCACCATCAACCAGAACGACACGCTCACCGCCACGGGCGTTGAGCGCACCACCTCGCGCAGCAGCGGGCCCAGCTACGTGAACTGGCAGTTGCGGCTGGAGTTGAAGCTCTGAGTTGATGGGCCTATCACGCCCCTTAAGCGACACCTACTGTCCAGAAATCGGAGTCCTGAAGCGGCCACTTGAAACGGCTATGAGACACCCGAAGAAGGCCGGGCCGCAGTCTGCGCACCCCCGTTTGCACTGGCCTCGACTTGCGCCGTTCCAAGACTTCGGCCGGGGGGGGCGAGGCGGTGGACGACGAACGGTTGAGTCCGCCATTGGGTGCGGCACAATGCCGCGGGCGCGTCCCAAGGCATTCCCAAAAAGCGGATCGGAGCCACCGTGAACGTCGTTGAGCGCAGCTTCCGCCTTGAAGGCCCCTCAGGGCTCGGGGCGAAACCGCGTCCAGAGTTGATCGGACCGGTGCTGACCCACCTGCATGGAACGCTGCAAGACGCGGTGCGGATGGGCTTTCTGCACTCGAGCCAGGCGCGTGGGCGCATCCCTCGCGGAATCAAGGCGGCGGCGGATGTGCGCTTTGTCGGGCATTCGCAGTCCGACGAGCACGCGACGCTGCTTCGATTCGAAGTCTCGACTTTCGGTGAAGTGGCTGCCGACCTGTTCAAACAGACACGGCTGTGGGACGACATGCCCACGCCGGACCAGACGGCCTTTGAGCTGCTCGGCGCTGCGCTCGACGACATTGGCATGCAGCGGGAGGAGAGCAATCGCTTCGATCCTGGGCTGTTGCGAAGGATTGCGCGCTACAAGCGCATCTTCGACCATGGCTTGTCGCGGATCGTGTTGCCTGATATTGCAGGACAGCGTTTCAGTCAATTCGACGCGGGCGTCATCGCGTCGGCCCACGCACTTTCCGAAGCCACCCCCCAGTCGCGCCGCGTACGTGTGAACGGCCGCCTGGACCTGATGGGCGTAAGCCAAGGGGTCATCAAGATTCATGTCGTAGGTGGCGCCGTTGTGACTGCGATTTGGGACGGCAAGGAGCCGATTGACGAGCTACGCTCGCTGTTGAACCGCGATGTCATCTGCGAGGGCGTTGGTGTGTTTCGACCCTCTGGAACGCTGCTTCGTATCGATGCAGATGCGGTGGCTGCTGCCGGTGCTGGCGATGTGGGCTTCGCGGTCGTGCCGCGGGCAGGGCGCGTCGGAGACATCAAGCGTCAACTACTGCTGAAGTCCGGTGAGGTCTCGGCTTACGGTGAATTGCTCGGTTCCATTCCTCCCGAGGAATCCGACGAGGACTTTGCCGCCGCCATCCAGGCCATGAGCTGAGCCGATGGCGGCGCCTGCGTATCTGCTCGATACAGGGGTCCTGCTGTTGGCGACGCGCGCAAGCAACGCGGCAAAGGTCATCGACGCACAGTTTGGCCTGAGCAAGTCCAGCTTTCGCCCGGCCATCTGCGAGGTGTCCGTTGGCGAGATCCTTGCCTTTGCCAACGCCAGCCATTGGGGCCCAAAACGCAAAGCCGAATTGATGGAGAGACTCAAGAGCAGCTTGATCCTCCCAATCTCGCATCCGGGTGTACATCAGCGCTGGGCGGATATGCAGTCAACGTTGCAAGGCGCCGGAGTCACGGTGGGCCAGAACGATATCTGGATCGCGGCGATGGCCAGCGTGACCGGTTTGACGGTGCTGTCGACGGACAAAGACTTCAAGCACTTCATGGCGCGCGGGCTTGTTAACGCTGTCGTTGTCGATCCGAAGAGCGGGGTCTTGGTGCCGTAGGTTCGGGCACAGAAGCCCGCGCTGAACACGTTCACAGCCATCGTCGTCGAATGCGTGGCAATTGCAAGATCAGGTCGATTCAATCAACGAGAAGGTATTCCAAGAAGCTGCCTGCCAGAACCGTCAGCTCTGGCCGTTCAGCGATAAACGCCACTTGCCGCGGCGCATGGCGTTGTGCCCGGTGGCTGGCACGGACTTGCTTCAGTGCCTGTAGCGTGCGCTGTGGGCCTTCCCGTTTAGCTAAGATATAGCTAAGATTCGGCCATGCAAGAAGTCATCTCCATGCACGAGGCCAAGTCCACGCTGTCCAAGCTGGTACAGCGTGCCGCAGCCGGCGAGCCGATCTACATCGGCGCCTATGGCCGCGCGGTGGTCAAGCTCGTGCCGGTGGATGCCGCCGACAAGCGCGCGCGGGTCTTTGGATTCTTGAAGGGCCAACTGACTCTGCCGGACGATCTGGAAGACCCCTTGCCCGACGAAGTGATCCGCCTCTTCGAAGGTGAGGATTGAGGCTGCTGCTGGACACCAACGTGCTGTTGTGGATCGCAGCGGCCGACAGGAGGGTGGTGCACCTGAAAGAACGCATCACCGACCCCGCCAACGACGTGTTCGTCAGTGCGGCCACGTACTGGGAGATCGCCATCAAGGCTGGCCTGGGCAAGCTCATCGTTGATTTGGTATCGCTGCGCGCAACGGCGGCCCGCAGCGGCTACATCGAGCTGCCCGTTCTCGGCATTCACACCGAACAGCTGGTCCACCTGCCTCTCATCCACAAGGACCCCTTCGACCGGTTGCTGGTTGCGCAGGCGATCAGCGAGCCCATGCGTCTGTTGACCTCCGACCGCGTGCTTGCCGAGTACGGCGCCCACGTCGAGATCATCTGACGGCCCGGGCTTGCCGCGGTGGCTGAGTAGGGAGTTCCCGGCTGGCAGTGCGGCGTGGCAACGGCACACTCGCCGCACCTTCATCGCCGGCCCGCCCAAGCACCATGAACCCGAACCTGACCCGCCGCCACCTGCTCGCCAGCGCCGCCGCGCTGCCCTTGTTTGCCCGCGCCCAGGGCGCCTGGCCGAGCCGATCGGTGCGCATCGTGGTGCCCTTTGCCGCCGCCGGCACCACCGACATCCTGGCGCGCGCCCTCGCACCCGAGTTGTCGCGCGTGTTCGGTCAGTCCTTCGTGGTGGACAACAAGCCTGGCGCCGGCGGCAACACGGGTGCGACCGAGGTCGCCAAAGCCGCCAACGACGGCTACACACTGCTGATGGGCACGGTGGGCACACACGCCATCAACCCGGCGCTGTACCCCAAGATGCCCTACGACCACGTCAAGGACTTCGTGCCCGTGACTCTGGTAGCCGGCGTGCCCAACGTGCTGGTGATGAACCCGGCCGCGGCGCAAAAGTACAACATCAACACGGTGGCCGACCTGGTGCGTGCCGCGCGCGCCAACCCGGGGCGGCTGAACGTGGCCAGCTCGGGCAACGGCACCTCCATCCACCTCTCGGCCGAGCTGTTCAAGAGCCTCACCGGCACCTTCATGCTGCACCTGCCCTACCGCGGCTCGGGCCCGGCGTTGATCGACCTCATCGCCGGCAACACCGACCTGATGTTCGACAACCTGCCCAGCGCGCTGCCGCACATCAGGAGCGGCCGGCTCAAGGCCCTGGCCGTCACCAGCGGCCAACGCTCGGGCGCCCTGCCCGAACTGCCCAGCATTGCCGAGTCGGGCGTAGCCGAACTCAAGTCCTACGAGGCCAGCTCCTGGTTCGGCCTGCTGGCCCCGGTGGGCACGCCGGCCGATGTGGTCAGCCGCTTGCAACAAGAAAGCGCCAAGGCCCTGGCCGTGCCGGCCATCAAGGAAAGGCTGCTGTCGCAAGGCGCCATTCCCAGCGGCATCACGTCGGCCGAGTTCGCGCGCTTCATCGACGCCGAAACGCGCAAATGGGCGCAGGTGGTGAAGGTCTCTGGCGCCAAGGTCGACTGATCCGTCGGCCAGGCGCGCCGCCGCGGCGGCGCGCGAGCCCGCTGGCATCATCGCGCCAACACATCAAGGAACTCAGTCGGATGGGCGCAAGCAAAGTGATGGCCGGTGGGCAGCGGGGCTGGATCATCCCCATCGGCGGCGCCGAAGAAAAGGAGAACTCGGCGCAGATCCTCAAGCGCTTTGTGCAACTGGCCGGCGGGCGCGACGCCGACATCGTCGTCATCCCCACGGCCAGCCAGTTGCGCAGCACCGGGCCGCGCTACGAGCGCATCTTCAGCGAGCTGGGCGCCGAGCGCGTCAGCAGCCTCGACTTCGACACCCGCCGCGACGCCGAAGAGCCCGGCCGCCTGGCCCGCCTGCAGCAGGCCACGGGCGTGTTCTTCACCGGCGGCAACCAACTGCGCCTGGGCACACTGCTCGGCGGCACCAGCGTGGCCAAGGCCGTGCGCCAGATGAACGCCGTCGGCGTGCCCGTGGCCGGCACCAGCGCCGGTGCGGCCTTCATCAGCGAACACATGATTGCTTTTGGTGACGAAGGCAGCACGCCCATCGCCGGCAGCGTGCGCCTGGCGCCAGGCCTGGGGCTGACCAACCGCTTCATCATCGACCAGCACTTCCGACAGCGCGACCGCCTGGGCCGGCTGCTCACCGCGCTGGCCTACAACCCGTTTGCAGTAGGCATGGGCCTGGACGAAGACACCGCCGCCTTCATCGCGCCTGACAACACGGTGCATGTCGAAGGCAGCGGCGGCATCACGGTGGTGGACGCCGCCGAGGTGCAGTTCTCAAGCATGGACCACATCAACGAAGGCCGCCCGGTGTGCCTGCTGGGCGTGAAGCTGCACATCCTGACCCAGGGCGCCACCTTCAACCTGCACACGCGCCAGGCCGATGCGGGCGCGTTGAACCAGCCCAAGACATGACGCGCCGGTGGAATGGGACATTGGCGTGCTTCCGCCCTGCGACGTGTGGTGGGTTTGTAGACATCCGGGGCGCGCTTAGGCCCACAGCCACTGGCCGGCGGCGGCTGCATGCAGCCGTCTATTCCCTTGGCGGGCGTGCCGGCAGGGGCAGGCTGCCGCGCACCATCGGTATGGTCAACATGGTGCTGGTCACAGCCATCAGCAGCAGGGCGGTGAACGCTTCGGCGGAAATGACGCCCTTGTCGAGCAAGATGGTGGCGAAGATGATCTCGATCAGCGCCTTTGTCTGCAGCAGCCAAGCGATCAAGTGCGCCTCCCCGGGCCGCCAGCCCAACAGTCGCCCCGCCAGCGCAACGCCCAGGCGCTTGCCCGCCACCGAGGCCACCAGCAGCACACCCGCCACAGCAAACACGGCCGTGCCGCCCACGTCCCACTGCGTGCGCAGGCCGGTGGACAAAAAGAACACCGGCATCATGAACAGGAGCACGGCATTGCGTATCAGATCGAAGTGCCCTTCATCGAACCACTGGCGGTCGATGATGACGCCGGCCAGGAAGGCGCCCACCATGAAGTGCAGGCCGCTGGCATCCGAGCCCAGCGCGCACAGCAGCAGCCACATCAGGCCCAAGGCCCAACGGTCCGGCTCGGCCGCCGCGCGCAGGCCCTTGCGCACCAACGGCGCGACCGCCGCAAACGCCAGCAGGAAACCGATCTGGTGGATCAGGCGTTGGCCATCCACCAGGATCAGCGCCAGCACGATCCAGATGGCCATGTCATCCAGACTGGCATAGCGCAGCACACGCTGCCCCAGAAGCGTGCGCAAGATGCCCAGCTTCTCCATCAACAACATCAAGATGGGCAGCGCGGTGACTGCGCAGCCCATGCCGATGGCGGCGACGAACTGCGCCTGGCTGGCCTTGGGGCCCATCAGGCCGGGCATCCACTGCAGCAGGAAGTAGGCCGCAACAGCGCCCACGCCCAGCGGCGCAAGCAACGCCAAGGCCGAGGTGACGAGTGTTTCCTTGCGCCCCTGCCAGGCTTGCTTCAAGTCCAGCTCGATGCCAGCCAGCCACAGGAAGATGATCACCGCCCACCATGCCAGGCCGTTCAGGTTCTGCACCACGGCCGGTTTGAACAGTGCCGCGTGCGCATCGGGCCAGACGGCACCGGCCATGCCGGGCCCGAGCAGGATGCCGCCGACGATCTGCACCACGACCAGCGGCGCTATCGCATCGGTGCGTCCCAGCCGCCAAAGAAACCACGGCAGGCTGAAGATCACCAACATGACGATCAAGTAAGCGGTCTTGGCGTTGAGCAGTTCAGTCAAGCAGCACTTTCAACAGGATTTCTTCACCCTAAGCCGGCCGAGCCGGAACCAAACAGGTAATACGATGACCGCCGGACCGATGGCAGGGTGATCGACTATGGCTGCGACGACATTGACTGAGCGCTATGCGCCCAACCTGCACGGCGTGTTGTCGTGCTATGACCGAC
>JANOLY010000487.1:0-4115 GCA_031420055.1 Burkholderiales bacterium
GTCGGCGTCATGCATGTTCATGAGCTGCAGAACCTCGCCTTCGGCGATGACGTTGGTGGCGTCGGCCAACACATCGAGCACCCGCATGCGATTTACCGCCACCATCATCTGGAAGGCGCGTGAGTAGAGGAAATCGCCGACCAGCACGCTGGCAGCGTTGCCGAACATCGCATTGGCCGTCGCGCGGCCGCGTCGCAATGCCGATTCGTCCACCACGTCATCGTGAAGGAGGGTGGCGGTGTGGATGAACTCGACGATGGCTGCCAGTTCGAACCGCTCCGGGCCGTCAAAACCCAGGGCTTCGGAGAACAGGAGCACCAGACGCGGCCTGATGCGCTTGCCGCCGGCCGTGACGATGTAGTTGGAGATCTGGTCGATCAACACCACCCGCGATGACAGCCGCGTGCGGATGACAGCATCCACTTGGCGCATCGCGGCGGCAAGCGGGTCCTCAACAGCGGCGGTCTGGGTGGGGATGAGAGTGTCGAGCACGGGGCGCGAAAACCGGCAATGCGTGATTATAAGAAGCCGACCGCGGCCGTCGTGCGCCGGGTCCGTCCCGGCCCTGGCCGGCCTGTCGGTCGGTGCGGCGGCGCGCAAATCGAACCAAAGTTGGCCGTGCCCATGCTATACTCAAAGGCTCTGCGCCGTTGGTACAGCACCCCCCTGAGGAGCGCTGATCAGACCGATGGCCCGGCTTTTTTTGAAAGGTCTCACATGTACGCGGTCATAAAAACCGGTGGCAAGCAATACAAGGTTGCTGCTGGCGAAAAGATCAAGGTAGAACAGTTAGCTGCGGACGTGGGCCAGGAAATCGTGATCGATCAAGTCTTGGCCGTCGGTAGCGGCGCAGACCTGAAGGTCGGAGCCCCCTGGGTCGCGGGTGCGACGGTCAGTGCCACGGTGTTGGCGCATGGTCGTCACGACAAGGTGCGCATCTTCAAGATGCGCCGCCGCAAGCATTACCAGAAACACGGCGGTCACCGCCAGAACTACACCGAGCTGCAAATCGGCTCCGTGAACGGCTGAAGGAGCACCCGACATGGCACAGAAAAAAGGCGGCGGCTCGACGCGAAACGGCCGCGATTCGCAGCCCAAGATGCTGGGCGTGAAGGTGTTTGGCGGCCAGCAGATCTCTGCCGGCGCCATCATCGTTCGCCAGCGCGGCACCAAGTTCCACGCCGGCAGCAATGTCGGCATGGGCAAGGACCACACGCTGTTTGCGCTGACCGACGGCGCGGTCTCCTTCGAGATCAAGGGTGCGCTGAACCGTCAGACCGTCTTCGTCAAGCCGGTCTGAACGTCACTTCGCACCCCCTGCGAAGCCCCGGCCTGCCGGGGCTTTTTTGTTGCAGGGTTTTGATTTGCATGCCAGCACCATGAAATTCGTCGACGAAGCAAGCATCGATGTCGCCGCGGGCGACGGCGGGGCCGGGTGCGCGAGCTTCCGGCGCGAGAAGTTCATTCCCTTCGGCGGCCCCAATGGCGGCGATGGCGGCCGTGGCGGCAGCGTCTTTGCGGTCGCCGACCGCAACATCAACACGCTTATCGACTACCGCTATGCGCGCCGACACATCGCCAAAAACGGCGAGGCTGGGCGGGGGTCGGACCAGTTCGGTGCTGCCGGCCCCGACATCGACCTGCGCATGCCGGTGGGCACCATCATTTCTGACTTCGAGACGGGCGACAAGCTGATCGAGCTGCTCGAACATGGCCAGCGCGAGCTGATCGTCAAGGGTGGCGACGGTGGCTTCGGCAACCTGCACTTCAAGACCAGCACCAACCGCGCGCCGCGGCAGAAGACACCCGGCTGGCCCGGCGAAGCCAAGAAGCTGCAGCTCGAACTGCGTGTGCTGGCCGATGTGGGCCTGCTGGGCATGCCCAACGCCGGCAAGTCGACACTGATCTCAGTGATCTCCAACGCTCGGCCCAAGATTGCCGACTACCCATTCACCACACTGCACCCCAACCTGGGCGTGGTGCGTGTGGGCCCAGAGCAGAGCTTTGTGGTGGCCGATGTGCCTGGTCTGATCGAAGGGGCGTCAGAAGGCGCGGGCCTGGGCCACCAGTTCCTGCGCCACTTGCAGCGCACGCGGCTGCTGCTGCACATGGTCGACATGGCGCCGTTTGACGATGCCGACCCGGTGCTGCAGGTGCGCGCCATCGCCGCCGAGCTGAAGAAGTACGACCCCCAGTTGCATGCCAAGCCACGCTGGCTGGTGTTCAACAAGATCGACATGGTGCCCGCCGAGGAGCGTGAGGCCCGAATGGCCGATTACGTGCGGCGCCTGCGCTGGAAAGGGCCGGTGTTTGCGGTGTCGGCCCTGGCCCGAGAGGGGCTGACGCCCCTGGTCGAGCAGATCTACCGCCATGTGTCTGCACATCAGCGGGTTGAACCCTTGCCCGACCCGCGCTTCACCGACCCGACCGCGCAGGAGTGAGCCTGGTGCACGACGGTGAACAGGCCATGCCGACCGCACTGCTGGCCACGGCCCGGCGCATCGTGGTCAAGGTTGGCTCCAGCCTGGTGACCAATGAAGGGCGCGGTGTCGACCGCGACGCCATCGGCAACTGGTCGCGCCAGCTCGCCGCCTTGGCCAGCCAGGGGCGTGAGTTGCTGATGGTCTCCAGTGGCGCTATCGCCGAAGGCATGAAACGCCTCGGCTGGGCACAGCGGCCGCGCGAACTCAACGAACTGCAGGCCGCTGCCGCGGTGGGACAGATGGGCCTGGTGCAGATGTACGAGGCGCAGTTGTCGCAGCACGGCATGGCCAGTGCACAGGTGCTGCTGACGCATTCCGACCTGGCCGACCGCGAGCGTTATCTCAACGCGCGGTCGACCTTGCTGACCTTGTTGTCACTGAAGGTCATTCCGGTCATCAACGAAAACGACACTGTCGTCAACGACGAGATCAAGTTCGGCGACAACGACACCCTGGGCGCCTTGGTCGCCAACCTGGTGGATGCCGATGCTTATGTCATCCTGACCGATCAACGTGGGCTGTACGCCAGCGATCCGCGGCGTGACCCCCAGGCGCGTTTCATCGACGAAGCTGTGGCGGGTGATCCGGCGCTGGAGCTGATGGCCGGCGGAGCCGGCTCGGCCATTGGCCGCGGCGGCATGTTGACCAAGGTGCTGGCGGCGCGTCGCGCGGCAGGCAGCGGCGCCAGCACCGTCATCGCCTGGGGCCGCGAGCCCGACGTGCTGCTGCGCCTGGCCGCGGGCGAGCGCATAGGCACGCTGTTGACGGCCGGCACACCCAAGCTGGCCGCGCGCAAGCAATGGATGGTGGACCACCTGCAACTGCGCGGCTCGGTGGTGGTGGATGCCGGTGCCGTGCAGAAGCTGACCCAGGAGGGCAAGAGCCTGCTGCCCATAGGTATGCATGAGGTGCAGGGCGACTTTTCGCGGGGTGATGTGATTGCAGTGCGCACGGAGCAGGGCGTCGAGATCGCTCGTGGCCTGGCCAACTACTCGGCTGCCGAGGCCCGACTGATCGCACGCAAGCCCTCAGCTCAGATCGGTGCGCTGCTGGGCTATGTCAACGAGCCGGAGATGATCCACCGCACCAACCTCGTGCTGCTGTAACGCATCACGCGGTCACGAGCACCAGGCCGCGTCAATCGGCGCGAGGCGCCTCGGGGTTGAAGTCGACGCCAGGATTGGTGCTGGGCGGGGGCACGTCGCTGTCATGCCGCTGCCCACGCATGCCGGCACGCAGGTAGCGGTTGGGCGGGTTCAGGCGCGGCAGGAAGCGCGCAAGCTCGGTCAGGGCCATCTCGTACACGCCGCGCTTGAACTCGATCACCACGTCCAGTGGCACCCAGTACTCGTTCCAGCGCCAGGCGTCGAACTCCGGGTGATCGGTGGCGCGCAGGTTCATGTCGCTGTCTCGACCCATCAGGCGCAACAGGAACCAGATCTGCTTCTGGCCTCGGTAGTGGCCGCGAGCGTCGCGGCGGATGAAATGGTTGGGCACCTCGTAGCGCAGCCAGTCGCGGGTGCGCGCGATGATTTGCACGTGGTCAGGCAGCAAACCCACTTCTTCGTGCAGTTCGCGGAACATCGCCTGTTCGGGCGACTCGCCATGCTTGATGCCGCCCTGGGGGAACTG
>JANOLY010000488.1:0-1516 GCA_031420055.1 Burkholderiales bacterium
ACCGCCAAAATCAATCGTGTAACCCGAGCCGCCGGCGGAGCCTATCTTGCCGATGATGGCCAGCACGATGTCTTTGGCGGTGACGCCAATGCCGGCCACGCCATTCACTCGCACGAGCAGGTTTTTCGCCTTTTTGGCCAGCAGCGTCTGCGTGGCCATCACGTGCTCGACCTCGCTGGTTCCGATGCCGTGCGCCAGCGCGCCGAAGGCACCGTGCGTGCTGGTGTGGCTGTCGCCGCACACCACCGTCATGCCCGGTAGCGTGGCGCCGATTTCAGGCCCGATGACGTGCACGATGCCCTGACGCTTGTCCAGGAAGGGGTAATAGGCCGCCGCGCCGCTGGCTTTGATGTTCGCGTCCAGCGTCGTGATCTGCAGCTTGCTGATGGGGTCGGTGATGCCGTCGTAGCCGTCGGCCCAGCCGGTGGGGGGGGTGTTGTGGTCGGCGGTGGCGACGATGGAGCTGACGCGCCAGACGCGCCGGCCGGCCAGGCGCAGCCCTTCGAAGGCCTGCGGGCTGGTGACTTCGTGCACCAGGTGACGGTCAATGTAGAGCACGGCCGTGCCGTCTTCTTCGGTGTGGACGACGTGTTCGTCCCACAGCTTGTCGTACAGGGTTCTGGCGTTCATGGTGCTTGAGGTTGGCAGAAGCGGGTGGCCGGGCAGGCGGCGCGCCGTGACGCCGCCCTTGCGAACCCCGATTGTCCGGGATTGGGCGCGCCTGGGGGCGGCCGCCATGTGCCAGGGGCTGTGCAACTGCACAGCCACCTGTCGCGGACACACAACGCTTAGCCGGCAAGCGGAGCCGCCCCGCCGGGTGCTGCCGCCTCAGCGCCCGCTGACCCGCGCTTCGAGTGAAGCCTTCAACCCTTCGGGCAACGACAGCTTCGCGGCCAGGGCATCGAGATAGGCACGCTCGGCAGGGCTGCTGTCGTCAACCACCAGCAGACTGGCCAGGTAGACCTCTGCCGCCATCTGAGGGCTGGAAACAGCGGCGGCCACGTCGGCAGCGTCCAGCGGCCGCGCCAGCTCGGATCTGACCCATGCCCGCAACTCGGGATCGGCCTGGCTGCGCAGCAGTTCGCCGTCCATCAGCGCCTGTTCACGTTCGTCGACATGACCGTCCGACTTGGCGGCGGCGATCATGGCCTTGAGCATGGCCTGCCCATGCAGTTCCATCTGCGGCGCCGGCAGCGCTTCAAAGCTGGGCGCGGGCGCCTGGGTCTGCGTGAGTGGCTGTAACGCAGCCGGCGCGCCTGCGGCCGCGGCCGGGCCCTGCGCCTGCTGCCGTGCCTGCCATTCCTGGTAAGTCTTCCAGGCCAGCATGCCCATCGCGGCCATGCTGCCGAGCTTCACGGCCTTGCCGCCCAACTGACGCCCGCCGCGGCTGCCCAGCAGCACGCCGAGCAAGCCGCCCACGGCAGCACCGCTCGCGTACTTTCCCATGTCGGCTTGCGTCGCGGCGCCACGCACGCTGTCCACCTGCTGGCCGGTCGCCGGTTTGATGTTCGCATGC
>JANOLY010000489.1:0-3145 GCA_031420055.1 Burkholderiales bacterium
TCGAAGATGTAGCCCAGCACGTCGGGGTTGATCTCGTCGGCGTCACCGCCGGGCGTGTCGTCCAGGTGCCAGGTGAAGGCGGCGAAGACATCGAACACGCCTTGGAACGCGGCATCCGGAATGCGCAGCGTGGTGCCCAGTCGGGGTTGATGGTTGGCGTCAAGCTCCAACTTGTGATGAAGAAACAGCCCCCCGTTGAGGTAAGGCACGGTGCCGGTGAGTTCGCGCGCCTGTGGCGAACGGTCGGTCTCGGGTTTGGCGAAAGCTTCGAAGAACAGCGCGTTGAGAAACTCGCCGAAGAAGCGGTCGGCACCGCGCTGGCGGGACTCGGCGAGCTTGGTCGGCAGGTAGTCGGTGTTGCCGCTGTCGATGAAGAACTTCTTCTGCATGAACCAGACGAACATCAGCCGGTTCAGGATGACCGACGCGTACCAGCGCCGGTCCCTTTCGTCGGCTATGCCTTCGATCTGGTCGAGCAGCTTGTCGTGTTGCTCGGAGTAGCGGGCGAAGAAGCGTTTGGTGGTCTTGTCCACGTCCAGCGCCGCCTGGATGCGGCGCGCGGCTTCCAGCACCGGCATGCGGCCGGCGGCGTCCAGCTCGGACAGTTCCACCACCATCGCTTGCAGCTTGGAGGCAAACAGGTCCACCGGTTGGCCACGGAAGTAGTCGTGCCGACGCGGCGTGTTCTTCGGCTTGCCTGTGGCCTCGTCTCGCCCGCGCTTGACCCAGTACCACTGGCTTTGCGATGCACCGTCGCTGCGGTCAGTGAAGATGAGGATGTTCTCGGCGTGTTGCTGCGACAGGTGCTTCCAGATGGCGGCACGGGTGGCTTCGTCGGGCCAGCTTTCGGCGGCCACCACTTGCAGCACGGCGATGCCGCCGAGTTCGGCCACCATGCGGCGCGAGAACGGGTGCTGGGCGGCGCGGTCTTCCTGCCAGGCCCGAGCAGCAGCGGGCGCCTGGTTCCAACCCAGCACCTCGACGAACAGGCGCGGGAAGTCGAAAGCCGCCAGGTGCTTCTGGAAGTTCGGGAAGTCGAGGTGGGCCATGGGGGTGAGTCAGTGTCGAGCCGCCATAACTATGGCAACGGCGGTCAAAGTGTGGCCAAACCGTCCACGAAAAGCCTTTTGAATCAACGGCTTGGCGTTTTGGTTGCGGTCATATCGGGTCATATCGGGGGTCATAGGCCGTTACGCGCCCGGGTTTGCCGTGCTGGCCAGAAGGTAGTACGAACCGCGCCGCTCGCCCTGCCGAACCAGCACGCCGGAGCGCACCAGCCGGCCGAGCAAGCGGCCCGCCTCACGCGGCGCCAGTCGGCAGAGATCGGCCACCTGCTCGCGCCGGATGCTGCCCTTCGAAACGACGAAGGCACGGATCATTTCCGTCTGCTGGAAGGGTTCATACCCGGCCTGACGCACGTACTCGGCATGTTGGCCCAGTGCCCGGTAAACCTGTGGGTGCAGCATGAAATCGCGCTGCCGCCCGTTGCTGCGGGCCTGCAACAGGCCGCGCTCGGTCAGCCGCTCGCAAATGCCCGCCGCCTGCGCCTCGCTGCGTTGCAGTGCCACCGCAAGGTCGGCCGCCGTGGCACGCCGCGCATGCCGCAGCGCTGTCAACACCAGCAGGGTCTCCACTGGCAGCGGCTCCTGCTCGCGGGCCCCTTCCTGAAGCACCATGCGCACGAAGCCCAGGTCTGCCGGCTCGGTGCTGATGGTCAGCTTGACGAGATCGGGACGCGACTCCGAGTAGTCGGGCGCCGGGCGGCCGAAGCGCAGCATGCCGCTGTAGATCAAGTCGACGCCGCGCCCGATACGCTCGACCAGGCCGATGCGTTTGAACGCATCCGCAAGCTTGGGGTTGCGTGGCTTGGGCTCGGTGGTGAGCAGATTGGCCAGCGTCACGCCTTCGACAAAGCCGCCGGGGTTGCTGATGATGAGCTGGTCCCGTTCCCAGCAAACCCGTACCGGACCCAGACGTGCGTAGTCGCGGTGGACCAGGGCGTTGTTGATGGCTTCGCGCAGCGCGTCGGTATCCACGCGCGCCACCGCCACGCGAAACAGGCCTTCAGCGAATTCCTGCTCGGTGTTCACGCCGCGGCCAAGCAGGTCGAGCCACTCCACGACTTCAACCAGCGCGGCCGACGAAGGCTCGTTGACCTTGACCCGGGTGCCGTCGAGCACTTGAAACAGCACCTCGTGCGTGGGCACCAGGCGGCGCAGGGCCGCTGTCTTGCCGATCATCAGCACGCCGGCCAGCGTGGGCAGCCGCTGGCCGCCTTCGCTGACGGTCAAACCCAGGGCGCCTTCCAGTTCTTCATCGCTCAGGCGAAGCAAGGTCTTGTCGCTGCGCGGGTTGCGGTCGATCACGGCGCGCAGGCGTTCGCGTTGCAAGGAATCGAAGTCGACCAGCGCCGCACCTGCCAGCACCTGCGCCGAGGGGTCGGTCAGGCGCAGATCACTGAGGCGGCTCAGGTGCTCGGTGGGCAGGAACGGCACACATTCCGGGCGCCCGTCCATGCGCAAGCGGCGCCGCTTGATGAGCCCATCCGAGCGCGCCACGATGGCCAGCGACTTGGGCACTTCGACCACGGCCACGCGCAGGCCTTGCAGGCTTAGTTCGCGGCAGATCACGGCCAGCGGCGGTGAGGTGCGATTGGAGACCAGCGCCGACAAGGGCTCGACGCGAGCGGGCCGGGAGTGGTGCAGGCCCGTGACACGGCCGTCGTCTTCGACGCCGATGTAAATACGGCCACCTTCTGTATTGGCGAGGCACACGACGGCCTCGATCAACTCATCGTCGCTCAGGCACTCGCGGTCGCTCTTGAACTCGACCGTCAGCGATTCTTCGCCGGGCAGCGTGTCGTCGGTCAAGCGGCCGCCCTGTGAATCAAGCCCATTGAACACACCACGCGCGGTTCGCGCAGCGCCGCGTCGTCTTCGGCATAGGTGAGCCGGCCTTCTTCGCGCAGTGACTTGACGGCCGCGCCAAGTTCCTCGTCGTTAATACCGCTGCGCATCAGCCGGTTGAGCAGGTCGGCGGACGTCTCCAAAAGCGGGCGCAGGTAGATGTCGTCCAGCGCGCGTTCAAGTTCCTCGTCGCGGAACAAGGTCTTGGCCTGCTCCATTGCATGGCGCTTCAGCCGTTC